>NZ_JBHXNK010000023.1:0-128430 GCF_042719755.1 Nocardia sp. NPDC058519
ACGCAACGGCGTCTAACCGGCGACCCGCCCGCGGACCGGCCACTTAGTGGCCGCCCCTCCCTAGGGGTCGGGGGTGCGGGGCAGGGAGCGGGACCTCGGGTGTGACACGAGGCGGTGCGGGGATGCGCGCCTTCCCTGCGTCTGTGGCGTCCTTGCGGCACAGTGGTGTCATGACGAACCCGAGGAAACGGGGGCGCGCGCAGGAGGCTGCTCCGGCGGCGCAGGCGCGGAAGGTGCCGGGGGCGGATTTGTTGTCGGCGGCTCAGGCGGCGGTGGGGGCCGCGCAGACCGCGGCGGGGCAGGCCATCGATGCCGCTCAGCAGACGGCGGGGTATGCCTTCGACGCGGCGGTTCGGTTGCCGCCCGCTTCGGCGCAGTTGGCCGCGCAGTTGCCGGATCTGGTGGAGAACCTGTCGATCGCGGTCGATCGGCTCAACAGCACCATCGATCGGCTCGATCGGACCTTGGCGCTGGCTGATCCGGTGTTCGCCACCTACGACCGGCTGCTGCCGCGACTCGAGGCGATGATCTCCCTGGGTGAGGACGTGTTCGGCGCGGTGGCGAAGCTGCCCGGTGTCGGGCTGCTCGGGCGGATCACCGGGCGTGGGGGCGAGGAACCCGCGCCGGAACCGGAGCCGGACAAGCGCGGCCGCCGCCGGCGGTGACACTCACGTTCCGGGCGTCAGTGCCCGGAACGTCGCTGCCGCCTTGAGCACCATCTCCGCGTACTCGTCCTCGGGATCGGAATCCAGGACGATCGCGCCGCCCGCACCGATCCGCCACTCGTCGTCGTAGCGCACGGCCGTGCGGATGACGATATTGAGGTCGGCGGTGCCACCGAGGCCGAGGAAGCCGATGGTGCCCGAATAGACCCCGCGCGCTGCGGTTTCCAGTTCGTCGAGGATCTCCATGGTCCGCAGCTTCGGCGCGCCGGTCATCGAACCGCCGGGGAAGCAGGCGCGCAGACAGTCGATCACACCGGCGTCGGGGCGCAGGGTCCCGCGCACGGTCGACACCAATTGGTGCAGGGTGGAATAGGTTTCGGTGTCCATCAGCTTCGGGACGTGCACCGAGCCGACCTCGCAGACGCGACCGAGGTCGTTGCGCAGCAGGTCGACGATCATCAGGTTCTCGGCACGGGTCTTCGGGTCGTCGGCCAGTGCGCGACGCAGGCGCTCGTCCTCGTCGGCGGTCCGTCCGCGCGGGGCGGTGCCTTTGATCGGCTTGCTCTCGACCACCCGGTCGCGGTCGATCTCGAGAAACCGTTCCGGTGAGGAGCACGCCACATCCAGCCCGTCGAAGCGCAGGTAGGCGGCGTACGGTGCGGGATTGCAGCGGCGCAGTCGCCGGTAGACAGCGAGCCCGTCATCGGGCGCGGCGGCGACGGCCACCGCGTCGGTGAGACAGATCTCGTAGGACTCGCCCGCGTGCAGCCGGTCCTGACAGACCGCGATATCGGCCAGATAGCGGTCGCGGCCACGCACCAGATGCGCCTGCACCGCGTCGGGATCGGCGGGCACGGGCAGGTCCTCGGGATTGACCCAGGTCGGGAGATCGTCGAGAGCATCGGAAGTCTCGCCCAGCCACTGCTCGGCGTCCTGCGCGGTAGCGGGTTCGCTCAGGGCTAGCAGGTGGGTTCGTCCTGCCTCGTGGTCGACGACGATCAGCCGGTCGGCGAAAATCCACTGGGCATCGGGAGTGGGGGAGCGGTGGGCATCGCGCCCACCGCAGTCGGCCTTCACCTCGTAGCCGAGATAGCCGACGTAGCCGCCCGCGAAGTCGAAGGGCAGCGGCGGGATTTCGCAGTGCCGGGCCCGGAGTTCGCGGTCGAGATAGTCCAGGACCGTGCCGGCGACGGTCCGGCTGCCCTCGACGTCCGTCACGGTGACGGAGCCGTCGCCGACCCGGTAGCCCACGATTTCGGCATGCGGCCCGCGCGCGTCACCGAGAAAGGAGAACCGGTCCAGGCCTGGTTCGACGTGCTCGCTGTCGAGCCAGAACGCGCACGGAGCGTCGGCACAGCGACGCAGGAAGATCGCTTCGGTGTCGATCGCCCGCTCGATCACCCTGTGCTGCAAGCGAAATGAACGCTCGGGTGAAGCGGGCGCCACGACTGCGGGTCCGCGCACGACCACAGGCGCGCCGACTTGCGCGCGCGCTTTGGTGAGGTCGGCGAAGTTACGCAGCAGCGCAGCACCGAATTCGCTCGACACCGACTCGGGATGGAACTGCACACCCCACTGCGGCCGCTCGCGATGACGCACCCCCATGATCACCCCGTCGCTGGTCGACGCGGTCACCTCGAGCCTCGCGGGCAGCGGGTCTTGGGCCGCGAGCGAGTGGTAGCGCACCACGGTGAAGCCCTGCGGCAGACCGGCGAACAGGTCCCGATCGTTGTGGGTCACCTGATCGAGAAAACCGTGCCTGGCCTGCGGCGCGCGCTCCACCGTCCCACCCGCGCCGAGCACGATCCCCTGATGGCCGAGGCACACACCGAGCAGCGGCAGTTCGGTGTGCGCGATCAGCGCCGTCGATACCCCCATGTCACGGGCGCGGTCCGGACGGCCCGGTCCTGGCGAGATCACCACATTGTCGAAGTGATCCAGGTTCAGGGAGCCCTCGGCCTCGTCGTTGCGCACGACGGTCGGCTCGCTCCCGTTGACCTCGCTGATCAGCTGATAGAGGTTGTAGGTGAACGAGTCGTAGTTGTCGATCAAGAGCGTGCGCATCGTGGCAGAGACATTACGCCGGGCGCGCGCGTACTCATTCCAGCGCAGTCCCCACCGATGGCGGGGCACAATGTGCGGCATGGCTGTTTCTCAACCTGTCGATGTTGACCCGGCGATCGCCGATTTCGCGGCGATCGGGCGGTGGATGGACGAACAGGGCTTGCCCGGCGCGGAATTCGACGCGGTCGCGGCGCTCGGTGGCGGCACGCAGAACGTGATGCTGCGCTTCACCCGGGGCGGGCGCGAGTACGTGCTGCGGCGCGGGCCCAAGCATCTGCGCGCCAAGAGCAACGAGGTGATCGGCCGGGAATCGCGACTGCTCGCCGCGATCGCCGAGACCGAAGTGCGTTCGCCGCGGGTGATCGCCGCCTGCGACGACGAGTCGGTGATCGGCGCGGTGTTCTACCTGATGGAACCCATCCGCGGCTTCAACCCGCAGACCGAACTGCCCGCCCTGCACGCCGGCGATCCCGAGATCCGACGCCAGATGGGCCTGTCCGCGGTCGAGGCCATCGCCAGGCTCGGCGCCCTCGACTACCAGGCGCTCGGCCTCGACGACTACGGCCGCCCCGGGGGTTTCCTCGAACGTCAGGTACCGCGCTGGCTGCGCGAGCTCGACTCCTACAACGCCAACGCGGGCTACCCCGGCCCGCAGATCCCCGGTGTCGAGCGGATCGGTGACTGGCTCGAACGTCACCGGCCGACGGACTGGATGCCCGGCATCATGCACGGCGACTGCCACCTGGCGAACATGATGTTCGACTACGACGGTCCCGAGGTGGCGGCGATGGTCGACTGGGAGATGTCGACCATCGGTGACCCACTGCTCGACCTCGGCTGGCAGCTGGCGACCCGACCCGAACCCGGCACGGTCGGCGCGGGCCTGATGGGCACCCTCGGTACCGTCGGTGGCCTGCCGAGCGCGGCGGAGATGGTCGAGCACTACGGCAAGTTCTCCGACCGCGACCTGAGCGCGGTCACCTGGTACACCGTGCTGGCCTGCTTCAAGCTGGGCATCGTCCTCGAGGGCACCTACGCGCGGGCGTTCGCGGGCAAGGCACCCAAACCGGTCGGCGACTTCCTGCACGCGGTGACGCTGGAACTGTTCGAACAAGCGAACCAGCTCGCCGAATGATGCCCGGATCTCGGCGATAGTTGGCTGGATATTAATGGAGCACAAGAAGCGGACACCCTAGGCTGACTTCCATGATCGTCCCCGACACCAAGAACTGGACCTGGGTCCTCGAACGTGCCTGCGCCGAGTGCGGATTCGATGCCGAGAACACCGCGTACCCGGCCATCCCCGAGCGCGTCCTCGACAGCGCCACCCGGCTCGGCTCGGCGCTCGAACGCGATGGCGCACGGGTGCGTCCGGACGAGCGGACCTGGTCCGTTCTCGAATACGGCGCGCACGTGCGCGATGTGTGCCGGATCTTCGACACCAGGCTCGCGCTGATGCTGGCCGGTGACGGTGTCGAGGCGCCGCGGTTCGAGAACTGGGATCAGGACGCGACCGCGGTTGCCGACCGCTACGGCGAACAGGACCCCGCAGTCGTCGCCCGGGAATTGACCGCAGCCGCTGATCGGGTGGCCGCCGCGTTCGCCTCGGTGCCGTCGGATCGGCTCGACCTGCGGGGTGCGCGCAGCGACGGATCGCTGTTCACGGTCACCTCGCTGGGGCGGTACTTCCTGCACGACCTCGTGCATCACGTCCATGACGTGCGCGGATAGAAAACAATCGAAATTTTTCTAGAACGTGTTTCAGAAATCGGGGATTTGTCGCTAGGGTGAGTGCAGTCACAACGAGGCACGAGCTTGGCGAGAGGTCTACCGGCATGAAGACGAAGGGCGCGATCCTGTGGGGCACCGATCAGCAATGGTCGGTCGAGGAGATCGAGGTCGGCGACCCCGTCGCCGGTGAAGTGCAGATCCGGATGGAAACGGCGGGCATGTGCCACTCCGACCATCACATCGTCACCGGCGCGACGCCGATGCCGGCCTACCCGGTGATGGGTGGGCACGAGGGCGCGGGTGTGATCACCAAGCTCGGCCCGAACACTCCGGCCGACCTGGCCGTGGGCGACCACGTCATCCTGTCGTTCATCCCCGCCTGCGGGCGCTGTCCCTCGTGCGTCGCGGGCAACATGGCGCTGTGCGACCTGGGTGCCGGACTGCTGATGGGCCAGGCGATTTCGGACGGCACCTACCGCATCCAGGCGCGTGGCGAGAACGTCATCCCGATGTGCCTGCTCGGCACGTTCGCCCCGTACATGACGGTGCACCACACCTCCGTGGTGAAGATCGACCCCACCATCCCGTTCGAGGTGGCCTGCCTCGTCGGCTGTGGTGTGCCGACCGGATTCGGTTCCGCGACCCACGTGGCGCAGGTGGAGCCGGGCGAGACCGTGGTGATCGCGGGCATCGGCGGCGTCGGCATGAGCGCGCTGCAGGGCGCTGTGCTCTCCGGTGCGTCGAAGGTCATCGCCATCGACCCGAATCCGTGGAAGCGGGAGCAGGCGCAGAAGTTCGGCGCCACCCACACCTACGAGAGCATGGCCGCCGCGATCATGCCGATGATCGAGGCCACCGAGGGACGGATGGCCGAGAAGGTCATCCTCACCATGGGTGAGATGCACGGCGACTACGTCGAAGAGGGTCTGATCCTCACCGGCAAGGCGGGCACTCTCGTCGTCACCTCGATGGGCCGGATGGACGCGAGCGACGTCAAGATGAACAGCTTCCTGCTGTCGATGTTGCAGAAGACGGTGAAGGGCACCATCTTCGGTGGTGGCAACGCCCGCCAGGACGCGCCGCGGCTGCTCTCGCTGTACAAGGCGGGCCAGCTCAATCTCGACGACATGGTCACCCGCAGCTACTCGCTCGAAGAGATCAACCAGGGCTACCAGGACATGCTGGACGGCAAGAACATTCGCGGGATCATCCGCTACACCGAAGCCGACTGGTAGTCAGCTGTTTCCTGCCCGCTCGGCGAGGCGGACCGCGACCCGGGCGATCAGGTCGTACGGAATCGGTTCGCCGAGCGGAAATTTCAAGGTGCCACGACCCGAGTTGTAGGGCTCGATGGCCTTGTCGAGCGCCTCGTCCCCGTCGGGGACGGGGTACACGCTCACGTGGGCCTTCCAGCCCGCGAAGAAGATGAACACCCGGCCGTCGATGGTGGCGGCCGGGATGGCGTAGCTGATCTTCTCGCCCGCATCGGGCACCGCGCGGTGGATCGTTTCACGGATCTGCTGCAGGACAGCACGTTCTGCCGACGGCTGGGCCGCCAGGTAGGCGTCGACGGAGTCGGGTTTCTCGGTCATGTTCTCGACCCTAGGCTCTGACCAGGACTTTCTCCGGATGACCCGCGGCCTTCAGCCGACCGTCTCGCAGGAGCAGGCAGTGGTCTGCCCTGCTCGCCTCGTCGAGGTCATGAGTGGCCTGCACGACGGTCACCCCGGCCGCGCTGATCTGCGCCAGGGCCCGGGAGATCTCGGCCTGCGAGGTCTCGTCCAAGCCCGCAGCCGGTTCGTCGAGCAGTAGTAGATCGGACTGCTGCGCCAAGGCTTGTGCGAGCAGGGTGCGCTGGCGTTGTCCGCCGGACAGGGTGTCGAGCCGCCGAGTCGCCAAGTCGGTGAGCTCCATTCTTTCCAGGCAGGTGCGCGCGATCTCGCGATCCGCACCGGTCAGTCGCCGCCACGGTCCGCGGTGCGCCCAGCGTCCCATCTCGACCACTTCCCGCACGGTGATCGGCAGGGTCGGCGGAATCGCCGTGTGCTGCACCACGAAGGCGGGACGCCCGGTGGTGGCCCGATGCACCGTCCCCTGTTGCGCCGCCACGGTTCCGGCCAGGACGCCGAGCAGGGTCGATTTTCCCGAGCCGTTGGGTCCGACGATCGCGGTCACCTGCCCGCGCGGGATCGTGGCGGTCACCTCGCGGAGCACGGGTTTCCGGGCGTAACCGGCACTCAGGTGCTCGATCCGGATTGCTGCGTCATCTGTGTGCTGCATCTCACCTCAATTGAAACGATAATCATTTTCAGTATATCGTCTCGCGCTATGGAATGGCTGTTCGCCCCGTTCGAGGTGGCTTTCGTGCAACGCGCGCTGTGGGGTGGGCTGCTCGTGTCGTGCGTGTGCGCCCTCGCCGGAACCTGGGTGGTGGTGCGCGGCATGGCATTTCTCGGCGACGCGATGGCGCACGGGATGCTGCCCGGCGTCGCGGTCGCGGCGTTGCTCGGTGGGAACCTGATGATCGGCGCCGCGGTCAGTTGCGCCGCCATGGCTGCCGGGGTGTCGGTGCTGAGCCGTGGCAAGCGTTTCGCGCCGGATACCGCGATCGGGCTGTTGTTCGTAGGGATGCTCGCCGCCGGGGTGATCATCGTGTCGCGGTCGCAGTCCTTCGCGGTGGATCTGACCGGGTTCCTGTTCGGCGATGTGCTGGCCGTGCGTGCGGTCGACCTGTGGTATCTCGTTGCGGCGCTTGGTATCGCGCTGGTGGTGGCGGTGCTCGGTCATCGCGCGTTCGTGGCGCTCACCTTCGATCCGCGCAAGGCGCACACCCTCGGGCTGCATCCGAAGGTGGCGCATGCGGCGCTGGTCGGGTTGGTGACAGTGGCGATCGTGGCGTCGTTTCATGTGGTGGGGACGCTGCTGGTCTTCGGATTGCTGATCGCGCCGCCCGCCGCCGCGGTGTTCTGGTCGAACCGGGTGCCGGTGGTGATGGCGGTCGCGGCGCTGATCGGTGGGCTGTCCACCGTTGGGGGACTGGTCATTTCGTGGCATGCGGGCACCGCCGCCGGGGCGACCATCGCGGCGGTCGCTGTCGGCTCGTTCTTCCTGTCCGCGATCGTCTCGGCGCTGCGGGAGCGGGTCGGTCGGGTGGGAGTGGTGGCGCTTGCCGCCGTGCCGCTGGTCGGCTGTGGGGCGGGGGAGTTGCCGGTTGTCGAGGAAGCGGTGCCGCACGGGTTCGTCGCCGGTGCGGAGGAGATGAGCGAGGCCCAGACGCGAGTGGTTGTCGCCGATATGGCCGGGGCGGTGCGGGTGATCGATCTGCTGACCGAGGAGGTCACGCCGATCGGCCCCTTGGCGCCGGAAAGTGTTCGAGCGCAACCGGATCCGAGCTTGTCAGGACGTCCTTCGCCGTCGCCGAGCGGTGGCGACCAGCGGGTCCCGACCGCTGGCGCGGTGGGTGACGGGCGCTTCGCGTACCTGAGCGCGGGTGCGTCGGTACAGGTCGTGGACAGCGGGGCGTGGACCGTCGACCATGGTGACCACCGGCACTACTACCGGGCGCCGATCCGGGAGGTCGGCGCGGTCGCCGTGGGCGATGGGGGTACAGCGACAAGGGAGCCGGGAGGTGGCGGGTCCGGCGCCGGAAGTGCGCTTGTCGGAGCGGGTGGTGCCGAGGTCGTCGGCGCGTACAGCGACGCCGCCGTCGCCTCGGTCGTGCTCGGCTCCGGTGCGACGATCTTGTTCGACCGTGGCGTGCTGGACGGCGGTGTCGCCGAGGCGCAACGCCGGGTCGACGGCATCGCGGTGCCGTATGCCGAGCGGATCGTCGTCGCCGACAACTCGGGTCGGGTAGAGGTGCGCGGGCGTGACGGTGCGGCGGGACAGGTGCAGTCCGCCCCGTGTCCGCAGCCGAAGGGGCAGGCCGTGACCAGGCGCGGAGTTGTTTTCGGTTGTGCCGACGGAGCACTCGTGGTGGCGCAGCGGGACGGCGCTTTCGTCGCCGAGAAGATTCCCTACCCGGCGCCTGCATCCGACCGTGCGAGCGCGTTCACCCACCGCCCCGGCAGCACCACCCTGACCGCGATCGCAGGCCGCGACGCCGTCTGGACGCTCGACATCAGGAAGAAGACCTGGACGCGAACTCCGATCGCCGACCCGGTCGCGGTGAATACTGCGGGCGAGGGATCGTCGCTGTTGGTTCTCACCCGTGATGGCGTGCTGCACGGGATCGACCCCGTAACCGGCACGGAGACAGCGCGTACCCCGCTGATCGCAGGACCTGTCGAAGGCCATCCGGTGATCTGCGTCGACCCGGAGCGCGCCTATATCAACGACTCTCGGGCGCGCATCGTCCACGAGATCGCCTACAACGACAACCTCCGCGTCGCGCGCACGTTCTCGCTGGACATCGCGCCCTCGCTGATGGTGGAGACAGGCCTGTGAAGCGCGCACACACATCTCGCGTTCTACCCTGGAGCCGACGGTGGGCGATTGCCATCTCGCCGATCCTGCTGCCGGTGACCCGCGACGACATTCGTCGAACCGCGAAGTGGAGCAGTGGGACGATCCGCCGGGCCCTTCAGCTGTTCATCGCGGTTGCCCTGCTCGTGCCGCTGGTGAGTGCGTGCAGTAGCGGGGCCGAGCGGTCCGGGATTGTCGTGACCACGAATATCCTCGGCGATCTGACCCGGGCCGTCGTCGGTGACACGGTGCCGGTGACGGTGTTGATGCAGGCGGGGGCCGATCCGCATTCGTTCGCTATCTCCGCTCGTCAGGCGGCCGGGATCGAGCGCGCCGCGCTGGTGGTGCACAACGGGCTCGGGCTGGAAGAAGGCGTGGCGCGGCATGTGGAGTCCGCAGCGACGGCCGGGGTCCCCACTCTGGCCGTAGCCGAGCGGGTGGATCCGATCGCGTACACCTCCGATGAGTCGGCGGGACAACCCGATCCGCACTTCTGGACCGATCCGCATCGGGTGCGTATGGCCGTCGAGGCGATCAGCGCCGAGGTGCTCGCCCGGGTCGACGGCGTCGACGCCGGTGCGGTGCGGGCGAATACGCAGCGCTACCTCGGCGAACTCGACGAGCTGGACCGGTGGATGACCGAGCGGTTCGCCGCCGTCCCGGCCGAGCGCAGGCAGTTGGTCACCGACCATCACGTCTTCGGTTATCTCGCACAGCGATTCGGCTTCCGGGTGATCGGCGCGGTGATCCCCAGCGGCACCACCCTCGCCTCGCCGAGCGCCTCCGATCTCGACGACCTCGCGACCGCGATCAGGACCGCCGGGGTGAGCGCGATCTTCGCCGATTCGTCACAGCCCGACCGGCTTTCGCGCGTTCTCGCCGAACACACCGGATTGCAGGTGCGGGTGATCGCCCTGCACACCGAGTCACTCACCCCGCCCGGTGGCGGTGCGGGCACCTATCTGGAGATGGCCCGCGCCAATACCGAGGCCATCGCCCGTGGCCTGTCCGGGCCGACAACGTAATTCACGCACAAGAGATGGAGCATTACATGAACAGGTCACGGACCACCACAATGGTGGCCATGTCCGGGGTCCTCGCCTCGGTGGTGGCGCTGAGCGGTTGTGGCACAGACGATTCCGGCCACGGCCATCAGCACACCCCGGGTGCCGAACCGATCGCCCTCACCTACGACGGCGGGATCTACGTCCTCGACGGCGCGTCACTGGCCCAGCGGGCCGATGTGAAGATCGACGGCTACAACCGGCTCAACCCGGTCGGGGACGACGACCATCTGATGGTGTCGACCAAGGACGGCTTCCGCCTGTTCGACGCCTACGATGCCGCGTTCACCGGAACCCAATTCCCCGCCGTCAAACCGGGCCACGTCGTCCGGCACGCGGGCAAGACGGTGCTGTTCGCCGACGGGTCCGGTGAGGTCACCATTCTCGATACCGCGCAGATCGACAGCGGCAAGCCGACGGAGATATACAAGGCAGCCGCGCCGCACCACGGCGTCGCGATCGAGTTGAGCAACGGGAATCTGGTGCTCACCCTCGGCACCGCGGACAAGCGGGTCGGCGTCGTCGCGCTGGACAAGGGGCGCAAGGAGCTCACCCGCAACGAGGACTGCCCCGGTGTGCACGGCGAAGCCGCCGCCCAGGGCGAGGCGGTGGTGATCGGCTGCCAGACCGGCGCCGTCGTCTACCGCGACGGCAAGATCACCAAGGTCACCAGCCCGACGCCGTACGGCCGGATCGGCAATATGTCGGGCAGCGAGGCGTCACCGATCGTGCTCGGTGACTTCAAGCAGGACAAGGACGCCGAACTGGAACGTCCGCAGCAGATTTCGCTGGTGAACACCACCGATGCGACACTGCGCCTGGTCGATATCGGCACCAGCTACACCTTCCGCTCGCTGGCCCGTGGCCCGCAGGGCGAGGCGCTGGTGCTCGGCACCGACGGCAAGATCCACGTGATCGATCCCGTCGCGGGCCAGGTGGTTCGCACCATCCCGGTGATCGGCAACTGGCAGGAACCGCTCGACTGGCAAGCTGCCCGCCCGGCCCTGTTCGTCCGCGACGGCATCGCCTACGTGAGCGACCCCGCGTCCAAGCAGGTGCACCGCGTCGACCTGGCCGCCGGAAACGTCACCGCCACCGCCACACTGGCGGGCACGCCGAACGAGCTCACCGGCGTCACCGCGCACTGATCGAGGTCACCACGCTCTCATTTCTCCCGAAACACTTCGTTGAGAGCGTGGTGAACTTCGTCGGCGCCGGGAGACCTGGTCAGGCGGCGCACCGCACGACGACCTCGCGCAGATTGCGGCTGCGCACATCGTCGAGAATCGCCATGCCGAGGCGGTTCATGCTGTAACCGAAGCCCAATCCGGTTGCCGGGTCGGCGAATCCGAACGAGCCACCCAAACCGGTGGTGCCATAGGCGCGTTTGTCCGAGCCGAAGCGGAAGGTTCCGCGCGACTTGCGGAAACCGAGGTGGTAGCGGCTCTTGGTGTGCAGGACCAGGTCATCGGCGGGCACATCGTCGGCGGTGTCGGCGGCGGCGAGCAGGTCGAGAACATCGTCGCTGATCGGCAGCGCGCCGGTGCGGCCCGCCGCGGCGCCGTAGACCTTCGCCAGCGCGCGGGCATTGCCGACACCGTTCATGCCGGGCCATTCGATTTCGAGGAACTCCCGCCGCGCGGCACGTGCGGGGGCACCCGGGCGCGGATTGGTCAGTGCCGCATAGGAATATCCGCGCTTGGCGTAGACCTCACCGCCGATGCGCAGCGGCAGATCGCGGCGCTCGTAGCGCCAGATGTCCAAGCCCTTGGTCGCCGACAGCTGGGCGACCCGTTCCATCGGTTCGGTCTCTGGCAGTCCGATGAACAGCTCGGCGCCGACCGGGCCTGCGATCTCCTCGGCGAAGAACCGCCCGAGGCTACGGCCCGCCGGATCCACCCGCCGCAGCAATTCGCTCTGATACAGCCCCAGCGTCAGCGCGTGATAACCGTGCCGGGTGCCGGGCGCCCATGCCGGTTTCTGCGCGGCGAGCAGCTCGCCGAGGGCGTCGCGATCGATCAGTTCCCGCAGTCTCACGATCCGGTCCAGCCCGGACAGCCCGGCCTGATGATCGATCAGCTGACGCACGGTGATCCGCTCCTTGCCGTGCGCGCCGAACTCCGGCCAGTACTTCGCCACCGGCGCCTCGTAGTCGAGCAGCCCCCGCGACACCGCCGTCGCGATGGTGAACGCCGACATCCCCTTCGACGAGGAGAACACCGGCACGATCGTGTCGCGCTCCCACGCCACCTCGCGTTTGCGGTCTCGATGGCCTGCCCACAGGTCGACCAATGGCTGGTCGCCGGAGTAGACAGCGACGGCGGCACCGATCTCGCCGTGATCGGTGAAGTTGCGGCGGAAGGCGTCGGCGACGGGGCCGAAACCGGCCGCCACGTCGCCGTGGATAGATGGTGCGGGACTCATGGTGTCCTCGATCGTAGCCGCGTCTCGTACGCTGCCGATATGCGATCGTTGCAGCAGGTTCAGCACTGGCCGGTCAAGAATGCCGCCGCCGCCGTGGTCACCGCCGACGGTGCGTCGACCATCGGCGACACCGAGCGGGTGTTCCGGCTCGCCTCGGTCACCAAACCGCTCGTCGCCTATGCCACGCTCGTGGCGCTCGAGGAAGGGGCGGTCGAACTCGACCAGCCGGCGGGTCCACCCGGCTCGACCGTGCGGCATCTGCTCGCCCACACCTCGGGCGTCGCGTTCGCTACTCCTGAGGTTCTCGCCGCACCCGGCGCCCGCCGGATCTACTCGAGCGCGGGCTTCGAACTGCTCGCCGATTTTCTCACCGACCAGACCGGTATCGAATTTCCGCGCTATCTGCGCGAGGCGGTCTTCGAGCCGCTCGGCATGTCCACGGCGGTCCTCGACGGTTCCGCCGGCCATGCGGGCAGCGCCTCCCTCGCCGACCTCACGCTATTCGCCACCGAGTTGCTGACACCTCAATTGATATCTCGGCAAACCCTGGACGACGCGACCTCGGTGCAATTCCCCGACCGCGACGGGGTCCTGCCCGGATACGGCTCCCAGCGACCCAACGACTGGGGATTGGGATTCGAAATCCGCGACGGGAAAACCCCGCACTGGACGGGCTCAGCCAATTCCGCCCGTACCTACGGGCACTTCGGTCAGTCCGGCACGTTCCTCTGGGTCGACCCGCAAATCGGAGTGGCGACAATCGCGTTGAGCGACGAGAATTTCGGTGACTGGGCCAGAACAGCGTGGCCGAAATTCAGCGATTCCGTTATCGCAGAGACACATAACACGCAGTAAAGTAACACGCGCAACACCGCACACTTCAGTACACTCGTGCCACGCCAGACCACGACGGGCCGTTGGGGAAGACGTTCCTTGTCGAGGCTGGAGGTGTTGGTAAGTGCGCGCATCGAGTCAGTTCGCTGACGCGACGGCGGGTGTGGTCTACATCCACTCATCGCCCGCCGCGTTGTGCCCTCACGTGGAATGGGCGCTGTCCACCGCGCTCTCGTCGCCCGCGAAATTGCGCTGGAACACCCAACCGGCCGACGGACAACTCCGCGCCAGCAGCGACTGGATCGGCCCGGTCGGCACCGCGGCCCGGATTGCCCAATCATTGCGCACCTGGCCGGTCCTGCGCTTCGAAGTCACCGAGGACCCGAGCGAAGGCGTCGACGGCGAACGCTACAGTTTCGTCCCCGCCCTCGGTCTCTGGCACGGGTCCACCGGCGCCAACGGCGACGTGATGCTGGGCGAAATGCGATTACGCGCCTTACTCCAAGCCGCCAAAGAACTCGACGTCCACGGAACCTTCGACCTCTCCACCGAACTCGACCGAGCCCTCGGAGCGCCGTGGGACGAGGATCTAGAGGCGTACCGGCAGGGAACCGATTGTGTGGGCGCGGAAGTCACCTGGTTGCGACGGGACGTGGGCTGACCTGCTGGTCCGGGGCTGCGCTGGCCGTACTACCTGCGGGCGCAGGCCGTTCGTCGATCCACGCTCACCACCGGCGACGATTCCGCTGCCCTGCCAACAGAGCGATCACGAAGATCGCCACGGTGACCGCGAGGAAGTAGGCGAGGGAACCGTTGCGGCCGAAGCGCGGGAGGAACGCCAGTTCCTGGCCGGTGGCGGCGACCGCGTTGAGAAACGGTGCGTAGCCCTGCAGGGTGTAGCCGTTGGGGAGCAGGCTGATCGAGTTCTCGCCCACATATACCCAGAACAGCAGGGCGGCGATCGCCGCGGGTGGGGTGCGGATCACCGATCCGGCCGCGATCCCGATGCCGCAGGCGGCGAAGGCGTAGATCGGGACGGTCCACAGGAAACGCAGACCGGCCGGGTCGTCGATGCGCACCTGTCCGTAGACCTGGGGAAACAAGCTCGGGAGCACGGTCAGGACGAGGATGAGCAGCACGACGGTCGAGACCGCGGCGATGGCGCCGTAGAAGATCCATCGCGCCAGGGCGGCGGTCCATGTCCGGGGGAACAGAAAAGCGTTGAGGTCGCGGATGTTTCCGCGCAATTGGGTGGCGTGGGCGAAGGCGGCCGTCACCATCATGATGCCGGTCGCGAGCGTGATCACCCAGTAGACGGCGTTGGTGGTGCTGACCGAGGTCACCTGCAACTGTCCGGGGATGGCGGCGAATCGTTCCGCGACAGTGGCGATTCCGAAGGTGATCAGCAGCGGCAGGGCGATCGTCAGCGGAACGGCGACCGTCCACAGAAAGCTCCGTCCGCTGGTCCGCGTCCACTCTGCCGCGATACCGCGGGCCAGCGGGGTGGTCATAGCTGCGTTTCCTTCACGAGGGCTGCCCCGGTGATGCTCAGGTACGCGTCCTCGAGTCGGCCGCCGCCGTGATCGTCGAGGAGCTGGGGCAGTGGTGCGTCCGCGAGGACCCGACCGGAACCGAGAACGACGACGCGATCGGCATTGCGCTCGGCTTCGTCGAGCAGGTGGGAGGTCACCAGCACGCAGGTGCCTGCGTCGGCGAGCTCGCGCAGCAGCCCGCGCATCCAGTGGATCCCCGCGATATCGAGGCCGTTGAGTGGTTCGTCGAGCAGGATGGTCCGCGGCGAGGACAGCAGGGCGGCGGCGATGCCGACCCGCTGGAGCATGCCGAGCGAATACTGCTCCAGCCTGCGGTCGGCGACCTCGGTCAGGTCGGTGGTGTGCAGCACGTCGTCGACTCGACTCGCCGGGAGCCCGCGGGCGCGGGCGATCCAGCGCAGATGTCTGCGGGCGGTATGGCGGGGGTCGAAGGCCCGATGATCGAGATGCATGCCGAGCCCGGCCGGGGTGGCGCGACCGGACCGCACGGCGGTGCCGTCGACTTCGATGGTGCCGGTGGCGGGGCCGATGATTCCGCAGACGCAGCGCAGCAGCGTGGATTTGCCGGTGCCGTTGAGCCCGAGCAGGTAGGTCACCGCCGCGTCGGGCACGGTCAACTCGGGAACCTCGAGCACCGTGACGTTCGCGTATCGCACGGTGAGGCCACGTATTTCGATCATTGCCCCAGCACCGTCAGAAGTTGCAGGGGATCGGCAGGCCCACGGTCTTCACGCCGGCGCACAGCGAGTTGTTGGCCAATTTCCAGGTGCCGTCGATGCGCTTCCACGTCACCTTCATGGTGATGCTCGGGCGTCCGGCGGAGCTCGAGTGCAGGATCGCGGTGTGCTCGTTGCCGCTGTGGGTTTCGGGCCCGGTCACCTCGTTCCAGCCCAATGGCGCGCGGAACAGGCCCAGGTTGTAGACGGTGCGCGGCACGACGACCGCGTTGGCGCCGCCCTCCAGATTCACGGCCTTGGCCTCGTCGGACGCCCCTGTCTCGACCAGGAACCGGACCTGCTCGTTGAGTTCGGCCAGGCTGGGAACTCGCTGGTGATACGGAAGCTGCCGGGGTCGGCCGCCGCGGTCGGGGCGGTCACCATGACCGTCGCGGCGATGGCGGCGAGCGCGCCTGCACTCCTGCGGATCGTGCTGCTGATCATTTATTCACTCCATCGGGTGACCGGAGTTACACTCCAGATTCCTGGCAAAAGCCCAGTTGATGGCAGTAAGTTAGCCTAGCCTTACGGCATCGGTCAAGATTCATTTAAATAAGGTCGGCCGCGGATCATCGGGATCCGGGGGAGCATCGGGAAGGGTGGTGAGAGTGGCAGCGCAGGGCTCAGCGCGCGAGCGGCGCCGACTGTGTCGATCTGGTGCTCAGCCGCAAGGTGACACCGCAGTCGCCGCTGGTGTCGGGTCGGACCTCGACCGCGAATTGCGAAGCCAGCGCGGGCGAATGCCGCTCGAGAATCCGCTCGATCATCCCCTGCTGGAGACCGATCACGATCTCGGGCGCATCGCGCGCGATGCGCCGCAGCGGGCAGTTGCACATCTGGATCTCGTGGGTGCCGAAACTCGACACCGCCGAGGACACCTGGAAGCCGAGCCGGGTCAGCGTCGTGGTCACGACCGTGACCGGATCTGGCAGGTCGGTGGTCGGCTCACCGACATCGGTCAGGGTGTCGGCCCACATCCGACCCGCCGCAGCGGCTTTCGCGCGCCGGGCCTCGGTGGTGTCACCCAGCTGTGCCAGCAGGGCGGCCAGTACCGGCGCGGTGGGATCGGTGCCGACCGCCACATAGCCCTTGCGTGGACGACCCACCGTCTCCGACGGCAGCCACGTGCCCTCCACCTGGCCCGCATCGATCAGCGCGTTCAGATGAAACCGCGCCGTGGTGATGTGGATGCCGAGCGCCTGGCTCACGACCGGCGCGTCCAGCGGTTCGAGGGAATCACGCACCAGCGCGAACACCCTGTCCCGCTGCCGGGGTGTGCTGACCATCGGCGCTCCTCTCGCGCCATGACCGGCGCCGATCCGGTCCGGCGACGACCACCTGACGACATCACTTCTCGCTTGATTGTAGGACTGCCGCATCCTGCGGCCGAACCGACGGGAACACACCTGTGAATACCCCACTGCCCTTCGACCACCGCGACTCCGCGCACATCCCCGGACACTGGCTGCTCGCCCGCCTCGGCAAACGCGTGCTGCGCCCGGGTGGGATCGAGCTGACCGAACGCATGCTCGACGCCGCGCACCTGCCCGGCGCGGACGTGGTCGAACTCGCCCCCGGTCTGGGCAAGACGGCCACCGCCATCCTTGGCCGCGTCCCGGCCAGCTATCGCGGCGTCGAAGCCGACGCCGCCGCTGCCGCCCGCAGCGCCGAGGTGATCGGGACCGCCGGGACCGTCACCACCGGGGACGCCGCGGACACCGGTCTGGCGGCGAGCTCGGCCGACGCGGTCGTCGGCGAGGCGATGCTCACGATGCAAACCGACCCGCACAAGTCCGCGATCATCGCCGAGGCGTTCCGCGTGCTCCGGCCGGGCGGGCGCTACGCCATTCACGAACTCGCGCTGACCCCGGACGATCTCGACGGCGGCATCAAGACCGAGATCCGCAAGGCGCTCGCCCGTTCCATCAAGGTCAACGCGCGGCCGCTCACCCGGGCGGAATGGACCGACCTGCTCACCGCGGGCGGATTCGAGATCGAGACAGTCACTTTCGCGCCGATGGCGCTGCTGCGACCACGCCGGGTAATCGCTGACGAAGGCCTGCTCGGTACCGCCCGGATCGTCCGCAATGTGCTGCGCGACCGTTCGGCCAGGCAACGCGTCCTCGCCATGCGCGCCACCTTCAACACCCACCGGCGCGCCCTCGTCGCCATCGCCGTCGTCGCCAGGAAGCCGAACGCATGACCACCGAGACCAGCACGCCCATCGCCACCGGCACCACCGCATGGCAGCCCAAAGACGGCGACCAGCCCAACGCGCAGCGCATCCTGCAGGGACCGGGAATAACCCTGGTACGCATCAGCTTCCGGCAGGGGCAGGTGCTCGACGAGCACCGCGCGCCCGGTCCGATCTTGATCAGCTGCGTGTCCGGAATCATCGATCTGGACGTCACCTCCGGTGCGACGACGCAGGCGCACCGCCTCGAACCGGGGACCACGATCTACATCAGCGGCGGTGATCCGCACCGGCTCGTCGCGCGCGAAGACGCGGTTGTGCACGTCACGCTGCAGCGCAACGTGTCGACCGAGTAGGCGTTCTCAGCCCGCGACCCGGTCCATCCGGAGGAACTCGGTGATGCGGAGCAGCTTCGGTGGGCGGGCGACATCCGCGGGAAGTGCCTGGAAGGCTTCGTCTTTCCCGACGATGCGTGGTGCGGTGAGGGCAATCTCGGTGCCGTCGATCCGCAGTTGCGCGCTGCCGGCGGCCAGGATGTTCTGCACCCAGTCCGAGGCCGATCCGTAGACGAGAACGAAGAGGTAGCCGCTCTCAACGGGGTGGGTATCGAGTGGGGTGCGGTAGGTCGCTCCCGAGGTGCGGCCGGTGTGGACGAGGACCGGCCATTTTCCGCCTGCGACGGCGCGGGGGTTGAAGAGGCGCTTGTTGATGTGGCCCCACCAGATCGGCATAGGCATGGGGTGCTCCCTTGTTCGGGCCGGGCGTGGCTTACACCTGTAAGGCTGACTTACAACTGTAAGCTTGTCAACACTTTCGTCACCGAGGAGGTCCCATGCCCGTACGGCAACCGCTCAGTCGCGATCGTGTGCTGGATGCCGCGATTCGGGTAGCTGACCGTGGGGGAGTCGAAGCCATCACGATGCGGCGGGTGGCACAGGAGCTGGGAGTGGAGGCGATGTCGCTCTACAACCACGTGCCGAACAAGGACGCGATCCTCGACGGCGTTGTCGACGCGGTGTTCGCGGCGATCGAGTTACCCGAGGCGGACTGTACTGATTGGCGGGATGCGATCCGGGGCCGGGCTGGCTCGGCGCGTTCGGTGCTGGCGCGACACAGTTGGGCGCTCGGGCTGATGGATTCCCGGCGGAATCCGGGATCGGCGACGCTCCGCCATCACGATGCGGTCCTGGGAGTGCTTCGGGAGGCCGGGTTTTCGCTGCCGATGGCCGCGCATGCGGTCTCGCTGATCGACAGCTATGTCGGCGGGTTCGTCCTGCAAGAGGCGAACCTGCCCGTGTCCGTGCCGGCGGATGTCGAGGATGTCGCGGGCGGCATTCTCGCGAACCTGCCGACGGCCGAGTTGCCCTATCTCACCGAGATGATCGTCGAGCACGCCCTGCAACCGGGGTACGACTACTCGGGCGAGTTCGGTTTCGGTCTGGATCTGATCCTGGACGCGCTCGAAGCACGCCGGGGTCAGCGCTGAGGCGCCAGCCCCCGATTGCTGGGGCACCGCTGTCCTTGTGCCGGAATCTGTTGTCGTGCAGCATCAAACGTGTGATGAACAGACGAATTTCTGGAGCATTCCTGGCCGTATCCGCCGCCGTGGTCGCATTCGGTCCCGTCGCGCCCGCGGGCGCGGCCACGCCGTTCGTAGCACCCGAGATCAGCTTCGCCGGTACCGCGGCGGGCACCGTCACCGCCACCCTGCGCAACCCGAACGATCGGGGACAGTGCTGGGCAGAGGCGGGCGTCGGCGCCGAGAACAACCACGTCTTCTTCGGTGACAGCCAACCGGAATCGCTGGCCGACCCCGGCAAGACGGTCGTGACCTCGCTCGACGGTCTCGAGCCCGGCACCACGATCACCGCACGCGGTGGCTGCGTCAACGGCGCCGAGTTCGCGTTCTCGGAGCTGGTCACGGTCAAGGTTCCGACCGCTACTCCGTCGACCGGAAGTTTCGGCTTCTAACGGATTCGCCGACAGCCGCAGCGGCATGCTGCGGCTGTCTTCAGCTGTCCGTGCGTCGTGCGGGGAGGGCGACGCGGTCGAGATCGTGGGCGAGGACGGCGCCGGGAAAGGCTGCTTGTTCGGTGAACAGGTAATCCTCCCGCTCGGTGTAGCGCTCTGAAAAATGAGTCAGCACAAGTATTTTCACGCCGCAAGCGCGCGCTACCTCGCCCGCCTGACGGGCCGTGAGGTGGCCGCGTTCGTGCGCCTGATCTGTCTCGGAGTCGAGGAAAGTGGACTCGATGATCAGCATGTCGACGTCGGCCGCGAGCTCGAAGATGTTGTCGCACAGGCGAGTATCCATGACGAAGGCGACCTTCTGGCCGGGTCGCGGTGCCGAGCATTCCGCCAGTAGTGGTCCCGACAGCTCGCGGATCGCGGCGCCGGAGATGCCGTGCTCACGCAGTTTCTCCGGCAGAAACGTTCGGCTGTCCGGTTCGACGAGGCGGTAGCCGTAGGTGGGGATGCTGTGGTCGAGGGGGAGTGCGGTGAGGGTGAAACCATCGCCTTGCAGCGTTTCGCCGGGGCCACTCACCGGGTGCTCGACGAGACTGGGCGAGCCGTAGTAGCTCGTCGCGTACCGCAGTCGTTCCCAATATTCGGCGCTCTCTGCGGGGTACACGGCGTGCACATCATGGGGCACCCCGTCGCGACCCAGCCGCTGGACGATTCCGGGAACGCCCAACGAGTGGTCACCGTGGAAATGGGTGACGCACAGCCAATTCAGTTCGGTCGCGGACGCACCGGCGTGGGCCATCTGCCGCTGGGTGCCCTCGCCGGGATCGAACAGCACGCCCTGCCCGTCCCAGCGCAGGAGGTAGCCGTTGTGGTTGCGACGGCGGGTGGGCACAGCACCGGCTGTGCCGAGGACGACGAGTTCTCGTGTCGACATCGACCCATCCTGGCGGGTCGTCGCGTCGCTGTCACGTCGCCGCGATGGTGAGATGGACGGAGTGCGTGCCACTCGCCCAGGCTCGCGCCGATGCCACAGCTTCCGGAGGACGACAATGGATCTGTTCGAGTACGACGCCGAGCTACGTCTGCACAACGCGCACTTTTTCGCCGCCGCGCGATTCGGTGCCGCTGATCGCGTGCTCGACATCGGTTGTGGCACAGGGCAGACCACCCGGGAGGCGGCCCGTGCGGCCGTCGACGGGAGTGCGGTCGGGGTCGACATCTCGGAGGTGATGCTCGAACAGGCGCGTCGGATCAGCGACGACGAGGGGCCGTCGAATATCAGTTTCGAACTCGCGGACGCACAGGTAAAGCCTTTCCCGCCAGCGTATTTCGACATATGCATCAGCAGATTCGGTGTGATGTTCTTCGCCGATCCGGTCGCGGCGTTCACCAATATCGCGCGCGCACTGCGTCCCGGGGGTCGTCTCGCGTGGCTGGTCTGGCAAGGCCATGACCGCAATGAATGGGCATCGGTGTTCAGCGACGTCCTCGCCACCGCGATAGCTACGCCCGGTCGCGGCCCGTTCTCGCTCGCCGACCCGACCGCCACCGAATCCATGTTGGCGACAGCAGGTTTCACCGATATCGACTTCACCGATATCGACGAGCCCGTGTACTACGGCCCCGACAGTGCGGCCGCCTACGACAACCTGCTCCGCCTGACCGGATTCACAGCCTTCCTCGCCGACCTCGAGCCCGCGAAAGCCGAGCGAGCCCGTGCGCGGCTGCACGAGACCCTGGCCGACCATCAGACCGACAGCGGCGTGTACTTCGACTCGCGCGCTTGGCTCATCACCGCTCGTCGTCGGTGAGTAGTGGATGAGGCTGCGCGCAGGGTGATGTGGCAGTTTCGGTTCGCGCAATCAATGCGGGGTTGCGGCCTCATCCGTCGTTTTCCTCGGGCCGCAGCAGAATCACCGCGACTGCGATGGCTGCCAGCGGCACCGACGCCATGACCAGGCCCAACGTGTGTATGGCGCCCAGCATGCTTTCGGTTGCGCCTTCGACAACCGCCCGGGCTCGCTCCGGATCCAGGACGTTCGTTCCACCGCTGCCCGCGGTCGTCCCGCCGTGCGCCACGCGCAACGCCTCTCGCGCCTGTTCTTCCGTGATGTCAGTGCGCGCGAGCTTTTCCCGCCCGTCCTGAAGGAACATCGTCGTGCCGAGGAGCGCGAACAGGGTGGGGCCGAGTGAGTACGCGGCTTGGCCGGTCGCGGACTTCACGGCCGACACCGCTCCACCGAGATCGGCCGGCGCGCTGCTCATCATGATCGTGGACTGTGGCGTCTGGACAACCGCCCCGCCGACGGAGACGAGGGCGACCGCCGCGAACAGCACGATCATCGGGGTGTGCTCGCCGAGAGCGGTCAAGACGAGCAAGCCGGCGAGCAGAACCACCAACCCGGTGACGAGGACTGTCCGATCCCCGAAACGACCCGCTGCTTTACCGGCACCGGTAGCTGCGAGCGCCTGCATGATCGTCGCGGGTACCAGGAGTAGTCCCAGCATCGCCGGCGACTCGCCGCGGATCGTCACGAGGTAGTACGCGAACAGAATCGTGCATCCACCGGTGAGGAAGTTGTACGTGGCACCGGCGCAGACCGCGACCGTGAACCGGGTCGAACCGAAAATGCGCAGATCCACAGCGGGAGTCGGCGTGTGCAATTCACGCCAGCCGAATACGGCGCCGGCGAGGGCACCGATGGCGAGTGGGACGACGGTGCCGATCTTCAGTCCTTCGGCGAGGCGCGAGATGCCGTAGACGGTGCAGAGCAGCGCGGCCGCGACGAGCGCGAGCCCCGCCAGATCGAGCTTGCGCTGTGCGCGCAGAGTCTCCGGTACGAACCGCAGGGTGATGACCAGCGCTATGACCGCGACCACCGGCGTGACAAGGAATCCGGCACGCCAGCCGAAGTGCTCGGCGAGCATGCTTCCGATCGCAGGCTGCGGTGCCGATAGGGCAAACGCCGCTCCCAGATACCACGCGATCGCGCCTGCGCGCCGGTCGGGAGGGAACACGTCGTTCACGATCGCCAGCGACAGCCCGAGCAGGAGGGCAAAGCCCACACCGGCGCCCGCGCGGGCGACCATCAACGTCCCTGCGTTGGGCGCGGCCGCCGCGACCAGGTTGAACACGATCGTCGAGAGCAGGCCGACGACGAACAGGCGCCTCTTGCCGAAGCGGTCACCGAGCGCACCGGCACCCAGAACGGCGGCGGCAAGGGTGAGCGTCGCGAGACTCGCGACAAAACTCGCTGTGCTGCCGGTCATTCCGAGACCGGCGCGCACCTGCGCGATGTCTGCGGAAAGAATCGTCGGATCCGCGTTCGCGATGCTGAACCCCAGCCCCATCGCGACGACGGTCATCGTTGCCGCGAGCCCGGTCACCTGCGGTGCGTGCACCACCGACCCGGAGGAGTCCACCGAGGCCATCGTTGTTTCTCAGTGCGTGACGAGCGCTCGGCCGTACACCTGCTGCCCGGCAAGGAAAGTCGCGCGGACCTCCAGATCGGCTATCTGTTCCGGCGGCACTGTGCGCGGATCGGCCGAAAGCACCACCATGTCGGCGTACTTTCCGACTTCGAGTGAGCCGATGATGTCGTCGGCGAACAGCTGATACGCGGCGTCGATCGTTTGCGCGCGGATCGCTTGGTCGACACCGACCCGCTCCTCGGGACCGATTACCCGGCCGCTCGGCGTGATGCGGGTGATCGCGACGCTGATGTTGCGCAGCGGCTCCTCGGGCGTCACCGGCGGATCGTTGTGGAACGAAATCCGCACGCCCGCAGCAAGGGCGGTGCCTGCGGGCATCCAGTGCGACCCGTGTTCGGGGCCGAACAACCCGTCGACGATGACGTCGCCCCAGTAGTGCACTTGGTCGACGAAGATACTGCAGGTCACGCCGAGGCGCGCGGCTCGCTCGAACTGGTCGGGCCGCATCGCGCCGACATGTTCGAGGCGCAACCGATGGTCCTCGCGCGGATGCTCCCGCAGCACTTCCTCGTACACGTCGAGGATCGTGTCGACACCGGCGTCTCCTTGCACATGGCAGGCCATCGGCCAGCCGAGCGGGAAGTAGGCGCCGACGATCTCGCGCAATTGGTCTTTGGTGTAGTTCGCGTGGCCGCACGAGCCCGGTGTGACGCCGATGGTCCGTACGTCCGGCGTATCGAGATAGGGAAAGGTCAGATCGATATTGCCGATCCACGGTGACCCGTCGACCCAGATCTTGATGCCGACCTGACGAACCATGTCATCGCCGTTGACCGGGACCATGTCGGTCTTCAGCGCGGGATTGGAAACCTCGTATGTACGGATCCGCACAGTCAACGCACCGGCATTCCGCATGTCGTCGAGTACTGAGCGGAACGCCGGGGTGAAGGCCATTTCCGAACACGTGGTCAAACCCGCTGCGTTCAGCCGGGCACATTCGGCGCGCAGCATCGACGGGTACATTTCTTCGTCGCCGATCGCGGATCGGACCAGCGGGAATACCGCGCCGGTTTCGTAGGCAGTGCCGTCGAGTTCGCCGTTCTCGTTCCGGCCGTAGCGGGCACCCGTCGGGTCGGGGGTGTCGCGCGTAAGCCCGGCTCGCCGACCGGCAACCGAGTTGAAATAGCACAGATGTCCTGAGTTGTGCACAATGACCAGCGGTGTATCCGGAGCGATCGAGTCGAGCCACGCGAGCGTCGGCGCGGGGAGACCGTCCTGCAACAACGCGTCCCAGCCGATCAGGTACGCGCCGTCGTCGCCGCGCTCGGCCACCGCGTCTCGGACGGCGGCAACGACATCCTCGGCGTTGCGCACGGTGACCGGTCGGATGTCGACCATACGGTCGGAAAGAACGATCGCCTCCATAAGTGGGTGACCGTGTGCCTCGATCAACCCCGGCATCACGCACCCGTCGCCGAGGTTTCCGACCTGGGTGTCCGTTCCGATCCAGTCTTCGACCTCGGACCGATTCCCGACGGCCACGATGCGCCCGTCTCGAACGGCGATCGCCTCTGCTGTCGGGTTCGCTTCGTCGACGGTCAGGACCGTGCCCAGGATTACGAGATCAGCAGACGACATGAGATCCTCCGGCAACTGATGGTGCGGGGAATGGTGTCAGCGCGTACGGATCTCGAGTATGCCCCTTCGCGATGCCGCCCGAAAACCGACGGGCCGCGAAGATACCTTCTTGTCAATTTTGGCGACAGCAGGTTTCACCGATGGCGGATGTGGCAGGTCAGGTGCGCGCGGATGTCCGGTCGATCAGGGCGTGCTGTCGATTCGGAGGATGCGGTCGAGCTCCTCCCGTGGGTACGGGGTTTGTCTGCTCTCCTGTTGGAGTCGATGGAAGAAGTCCGCCATGACCACGGAGAGCGGGGCATCGCGAGCGATGATCGATGCGGGTATCTCGGGGATTCCGGTGGGGCGCTCGTCTCGGGCGTACGAGGCTATTCGTTCGGTGCGGTCGTCACCGCCATACAGGGCGGTGACCAGCCATCGGGTCCGATAGGACACCGCGTAGCAGTGGTCGTAGGTGCGGTGCCCGTCGTAGAAGTCGATCTCCTGTCGCGACAGTTCGAATCGGGTGGAGATCGCCAGGCCGTAATCGGCGAAATAGAGGCGCTGTCCATCGGTGAGGATGTTCTCGAAGTGGGTGTCGAAGTGCAGCAGGCCTCGGCTGTTCATGAACGCGATCCCGGCGTGCAGTTCGCGTTCGACCATGGTGCAGGCGCGGTCGGTGGCCTCGGCGCCTGCGTCGACTTGCCGGCCCAGCCACTGATGCAGGTTCTGCGGGATGTACTCCAGGAACAGTGCGATGCTCGCCGAGGACTGCTGGAGACCCTCGATCCGGTCGCGCACCGCCGAACCGCCACCCCAGTACGCGACGACGCGCTCGACATCGGCCAGTTCGTCGGGCAGGGGCGTCGAGTCCGGCAGTACCCGCCAGTGGTGCATCACGGGGAACCCGTCGAACTCGTCCGCCAGTACCCAGCCCGTCGTCATAGCGTGGACGGCGAGTTCTCGCCAAGCCCCGAAGCTGGGCCCGCCGATGCCGTAATGGCACATCATCGGCAGCCCGAACAGATTCGCCGTGGACCGAACGTTCTCCGGCCGCCGCTCCCAATCGGTCAGCGGCACCCGCTTGACGAAGACCGGAACCCCGCAGACCTCCACCAAAGCCGACTTCCCACCGATCCCGGACCCCAGCGGCACCGCAGCATCGACGAGTTCGCCCAGCTCGGCATCACTGTGCAGCGCAAGGGAAGCGGAGACAGCACCATGCGCCGCCATCCGCGCCCCGCGCGACATCTCAGAACTCTTCACGCGGGATCACGCAGGTGGCGAGTGTCATCGAGGCGCAACACCTGACGGTTGTGGAAGAAGTCGTCTTCCCTGAGTTCGGTGATACCTCCGGGGGTGGCCCGGAATGCCGCATATCCCGCCGACTCGATGGGCATACCGATCCAGGCCGCGACGACAAAGGTGAGGCTGCCGCCATGTGTCACGACGACCTGGTGTCGGCAGGTGCTCGCCACTATCGAGTCCATAGCCGCGTAGACGCGTTGCGCGAAGACCGCTTTCGTCTCTGCATCCGGAATGCCTTCGTCATGCCGCATTCGGTCGCCGACGACAGGCGGGGGGACGAACCTGTCATCGAGCCACCGCTGCGGCCTGCCTCCTGCCTCGCCGTACGACTTCTCGCGTAGCCGCGCGTCGAGAAGCGCCTCGACGCCCAGCGCGGCACCGACCGCCGCAGCCGTCTGCACTGTGCGTCGCAGATCCGAGGAATACAGCTCCACCCCAGCGTCTTCGGGAATCCGTGCTCGCAACTCCTCGGCGGTAGCTGCAGCGACGACCTTTCCGGCCGCGGTGAGCTCGGAGTCGAACCACCCGCCGACGAGCCGCTCGAGATGATGCGTCGCTTCGGGATGTGTGACCACGTAGATACTGCGCAACTCGCTTCCTCCTCCGAACATGCGCCACTCACCAGCGTACGGATGAGCGGTACCAGCAGATGTCAGTCGCCAAGTAGTAGGCCGTGGTCACGATGAGTGTTCCGAAGAGTAGATACATCCCTAGTTCCCCCTGCCACGTACCGATCTCCTCACCGGGGTCCATGCTCAACAGCGTCCAGATGAGAACGTGAATAAGAATCACCAGCCAGCACAGCGCCCAGTCGCGACGTCGGCCGGTGACAAGCGCCAGTCGCAACAGCAGCCCCCAAGCCAGGAAGCCGAAGCTCAGGCAGGCGAGCGCGACCAGGACAATGCGGAGCCCGATGCGGGCGGCGATGCTGGTGGAGTCGCCGACCCGTGAATTCTTGAACGGCGGAATCGGCGCTGGTGGCGGCGGGACGAACGCGCCTTCGAACAACGATCCAGGACACAGGATCGGCGCGGTATCGCGGGCACTCGCGCGGTCCTGTCCAGCGATGATCGGAAGTCCATGCCACGGTTTGTCACACCAGGTATGCGGACATTCGATGTCGAATCCCGTGGGCGCGCCTCCCCGGTCGAGTTGCTCATCGACCAGCAGATCGATCGCGTCGGCAACCCGATTGATGTCGTCGACCGCGCGGTAGCGGGCTTGCCACACGCTCCTGCCCAAAATGACAGCCGAATACCCGGCCCGCGTGAAGTGTGTCAGGAAGGTATCGGCTCGCTCGAGATCCATGAAGACCATAGCCCAGCCGACGATCTCCGCACCGAAGCCCTCGTCCATGAATCCGACTGCGGCGACGCCCTCTTCGAGGCATCGCGCACCCAATTCGGTCGCCAGGGCATCGCAATCACCCTCGGCGATCGCCGCGTCGACCCAATCCCATGGCAGGCGTTGCGGAAAGAACGGCGTCGATTCCAGGTCAGTGCGAAGCGAGTCGACTGTCTGGTTGCATTCCTCGTCGATCCAAGCCAAGATGCCGACCTCCTCGATCGCGCCGAGGAGCATGCACAAGACCTCGTCCCGATCTTTGCCGACGGACTCCCGGACGGTGGTCATCACCGCTGGTTCGGGTGTCAACGTCTGCACCGCCGCCACCAGCGGCGTGAGTTCCGCTTCACCAAAACGATTCTCGGGCTGCTCCATCCACGAGGGCGCTGGGGCAGAACCCGATTCCTCGAACCACACCACCCACACACCGAGCATCCACAGCGCTGCGGCACCGGATAGTTCCGGCCAGGCGCCGGCGATCCCCTGATGCTCGACGCCGTCCCATGCAAACAACACCAGCACAGTTGCAGCCGTCACCAATATCGAGCCCACTGTCGCTCCTCCCCCCACATGATGAGAGGAGCCTAGATTCCGGCACTGACATTCTGACCGTCCACGGCAACGCGATCCGGCTGCGGCGCTGGTCATCAGGACATCGTGCTGAGCGGTAGGTGGGGCCAGTGGGATAGGTCGGTGAGCATTTGGCGGTCGTGGGTGGCGACGACGATGGCGGCGGGGGTGGTCGAGAGGGCGGTGGTGAGTTCGTCGACCAGGGGTATGGACAGGTGGTTGGTCGGTTCGTCGCAGAGGAGGAGGTGGGGGCGGGTGGCTAGTTGGATGGCTAGGTGGAGGCGGCGTTGTTGGCCCTGGGACAGGCGGGCGACGGGGGTGTGGCGGGATCGTTGTTCGAGCAGGCCGGTGGCGGCGAGTGGTATGGGGTCGATGTTGTTGTGTAGGTGCAGGTTTCGGGTGTGCTGGTCGTAGAGGTCCTGGGCGGTCAGGTCGGGGTCCCAGGCGGGGACCTCTTGGCCGATGAGGGCGATGCGGGCAGATCCGTGGTGGCGGACGGTGCCCGTGGACGGCTCGAGCGCGCCCGCGAGTGCGGCGAGCAGGGTGGACTTGCCCGCACCGTTGTGGCCGGTGATCAGGAGACGTTCGCCCGCTTCGAGAGACAGCGTCACGGGAGCGCCGAGTCGACCGGTCACCGTGATGTCGTCCGCGCTGACGATGGGTGTGCCGGGGCGCGCACGCAACTCGGGAAAGCGCAGTCTCAGCGGAGGTTCGGGCACGGTGACAACGTGCTCCTCGAGATCGGATTGGCGACGCTTCAGCGCCTGCACCAGACCCGGTGACCGCGATTGGCGTTGATGTTTGCTGTGTCCTTTGTCCGGTCGCCAGCCGGTGCTGAGACGGTCACGGGCACCGGCTACCGCTTCTCGCAGGCGCGCCCCCTCGCTCAGCTGCTCCTCGTATTCGTGCTCCCATCGCTCGCGTGCGCGAGCCCGGCCCGCCTGCCAACCCGCGTAGCCGCCTGCGAAGAGCTGAGCGCGACTGTCCTGGCTGGGATCGAGGTCGAGGAACTCCTCGGCGACATCACGCAGGAGCGCACGGTCGTGGCTGACGACCACCAGCCCGCCGGTATGGGCCCGCAGGCGAGCGGTCAGGAAGTCGAGTCCGTCCCGGTCGAGGTGATTCGTCGGTTCGTCCAGCAGCAGGATGTCCTGGGTGGACCCGAGCAGGCACGCCAACCGGACTCGATAGCGTTGCCCGACGGACAGCATCGCCAAAGGGCGCTCCCGGTCGGTGCAGGCGTGCAGCGCCGACAGCGCGATGTCGACGCGGCGTTCGGCATCCCAGGCATCGAGCCGGGTGGCGGCGTCCAGGGCGCCCGCGTAGGCGTCGTCGGCTCCCGGTTGTCCGTCGGTGAGCGAGAGAGTGGCGGCATCGAGGTCGCGCAGTGCTCGCAACGCCGGTTCGATCGTCTCGGCGACCAGGTCGCCCACGGTCTCACCCGCGCGAAAAGCTATGGCCTGCTGGGCAACACCCGCGGTGCCGACCCGGGTGACCGAGCCGCTATCCGGGACGAGCAGCCCCGCAAGCACATGCAGCAACGTGGATTTTCCACGCCCGTTCTCCCCGACGATGGCGAGCCGTGAACGAGCCGACACCGTGAGTGAGACGTCGCTGAGCACCGCTCGCGATCCGAGGGTGACCTGGATCGACGTCGCCCTGATGTGGGCGTTCGCGCCGGCCGGAAGGTGAGTGGACAGGCCGGATCGGCCGATATGAGAGATGGACACAGATTCTCCGCAGCTCGAGGAAGGAGCCGGGACAGCACGAATGACCGCCCGGCGTGAATACCCGGGACAGCGGCGTCAGAAAATAGATCGAATGCGGGTCGCCGCCGTCAGCGGAGCGACCAGGGCTTCATCATCGCGGTGCCTGTGTGCATGATTCGAACGATACCGAGGTGCGCGTCGGTTGCCAACGAGATTTCGGGCACGCGGGTGAATCCTTCTGCGTCACCGGTGCCTCTTATGTGTGTCGCGACGGACGTCGGGACGGGACACGGAGGTTTGTTGTGGTCATCGGTATCGGTGTTGTCGTCGGCTTGGTGCTGCTGTGCACGTGCATGGTCGTGGTGAAGCGCAAACGAGCTGGGCGTGGGTGAGTCGCGCTGGCCTGATCAGCAGTTGATCGTCGCCGCGCAGGGTGGGGACGTGGACTCGATCGCGGCGTTGGTGTCGGGTTCGCATCCGCATATTCAGCGGTTCGCCTATTCCCTGTGCGCCACCCCGGAAGACGCCGAGGACGCGGCCCAGGAGGCGCTGATCATCCTGTATCGCAAGATCGGGATGTTGCGGGCTTCCGGTGCGCTGGCGTCGTGGATGTTCCGGATCGTTCGCAACGAGTGCCTGCGTCGCGCGCGGACGAGTCTGTCGGGACGAATCCCCGTGCAGGACAACATCTCGGCTGACTCAGCCGAGGACGAGGTGCTGCGACGACTGGAGGCGGGCAGGGTGGCGGCCGCGGTTGCCGAGTTGCCCGCGGACCAGCGCAGCGTGCTGATCATGCGCGACGTTCAGGGCTACAGCGGGCGGATGGTCGCCGACGCGCTCGGGCTCGGTACGGCGGCGATGAAATCGCGGCTGCACCGGGCGCGGGCGGCAGTTCGACAAGTTCTATAGGCCACGCCTGGTGACGCTGCTGGAGGAAATGATGAGCGATGATTTCGCGAGTAAGTCCATGTTCGAGCACCTGGTGCGCGGCGGGGTGGGGTTCGGTGCGCTGGTCGGGTCGGTGGCGCTGATCCCGGTTGTCGGGCCGATCGGCTTGTTGTTGCTGCCCGTCGGTTTGGTCGCGTTGCGCGGGTGTCCGACGTGCTGGGCGATCGGGCTGATGCAGACCCTGTCGAGGGGTCGGCTCCAGCGCTCCTGTGGAGACGGCCAGTGCACATTGACCGTCGGCGGCACCCATCGAGTCGCTCCCTAGGTGCCTTCGAGCGGCCGACAATCCAGCCGGTCGCTCGAAGCCAGATCATCCGGCGCCGAGCAGGGGCAGACACGGGGTGAGTCCGTCGATCGTGACGGTTGTTCGCTGCCGGCTCTCCCATTGTGTGCGCGAGAGGCGCACTCGGCGCATGACGGTGACCCTCTCGCGCACAGTGAGGCGCTGGATCCCGTCGGGTTCGTAGCCGAGCTTCTCGGAGACCCGGAACGAGGACGGGTTGTCGGCGAAGGCGCCCGAGACCGCGTCGGTGGCTTGCAGTCCCGCGAATGCGAGATGCAGGACCGCCGCGCGCATTTCGGTGCCGATGCCGCGCCCTTGGTGTCGTAGACCGATCCAGGAGCCGGTGTCGACCTCACGCAGGGTCGCGTAGTCGCGGGCGGCGATCGTCTGCTGGCCGACGATTCGGCCGTGTTCGAATACCGCGAGGTTGAGTGCCCAGTTGCCGGGGGTCCAGGTGCCGAGTTGGAGCCAGTGGTGCTGAACCACCGAGCGTGCTCGTTCGAGGGGAGCGAGATCTGTCCACGGGACGGTGAAGGGCATGCGGTCGGGGTCGTGGACGCCTTCTGCCGCGCGATCGGCCAGCGCGGCGAGCTCGTCGCCGGAGGGCAGACGGAGTTCCAGGCGGGGCGTGGTGAGCCGCAGTCCGAACAGGGGCCAGTGGTCGATGAGCATGAGTCATTCTGCGGGGCGGCCCGCACCCCGCTCACCCCATTTTCACGGTGACTGCCCCACCGGAACGGCGTGGGCGACCAGCGTCACGACCGAACAACGCGATCTCCGGGTGAGGTCAGGGGTTGTCCCGGATGTGTGGGCGGTTGGCGATTCCTATGGTCGGAGCATGCGTTGGTTTTCGATCGTTGCGATCGCGGTTGTCGTCTCGCTGGTGGGGTGTTCGAGTCCGGACGACGTTCCCGCGATCTCTTCCACCGAGAGCCGTGCGGAATCGCCGGACCGGGTGCAGCGGGTGCGCGATGACATCGACGCGGCAGTGGCCTCGGGTGTGTCAGGGGTGATCGCGACACTTACCGAGAACGGCGAGACCACCACATTGGCCGCTGGTGTCGGCGATCGCGCCACTGGTGTGCCGATTCCGGCCGAGCCGCCGCAGCAGGTTCGGGTGGGCAGTGTCTCTAAGTCCTTTATCGCGGCGATCGTGCTGCAATTGGTGACGGAGGGGCGAATCCAGCTCGACGAGCCCATCGATACCTATCTGCCCGGCTCGATCGTTGGCGACAGTGTCGACGGACGGGTCATCACGGTGCGTCAGATCCTGCAGCACCGCAGCGGATTACCGGAGTTCGCCGATTCCCCGGAGATCGACGAGTACGGCGCGGCCCTCGACGGCCGCACGTTCACCCCCGACGACCAGCTCGCCATCGCGCTGCGGCGCCCGGCGCAGTTCGCGCCAGGCGCCCGGTTCACCTACACGAACACGAACTATCTTCTCGCCGCGATGCTGGTCGAGCGAATCACCGGGCGCCCTTACACGGATGCGTTGCAGGACAGGATCATTCGCCCACTCGGCCTGACTGGAACATATCTGCCCGCCACCGGCGAGCACGATATCCGTGGCCCGCACCCGCGTGGTTACGCGCCGATCAACGGCATTCGCACAGACGTCACCCGGATCGAACCGTCCGTGCCTTGGGCGGCCGGCGCGCTGGTCTCCACCGGCGACGACCTCAACCGATATTTCCTGGACCTGGTGGCCGGAAAAGTGGTGGCGGCACCGGAACTACAGCAGATGCTCGCCGCCTTGCCGACCGGCGTAGACGGCATGCCCGAATACGGTCTCGGCGTGATGTCCGCCGAATTGTCCTGCGGCACAAGCTATATGGCCATCCTGACCCGCGCACTGTGCCCCTGACCAGGATCCCTAACCCCCGAACAGCAGATACAGCCCGGTGAACGTGAAGCCGACCATGGTCAGCATCAATGCCAGCTGGCCGGTCAGCCGGTGACGTGGGGGCAGAAGTAGCAGGCAGCGGTCGTGTGCGGCGGCGACGCCGAGGATGTGGCCGATCAGGACCGCGAGCACCTTGCAGGTGGCGAGCACACCCGGATGACTCGACAGCACGTAGGCGACGTCACGATCGGCCAGGCCCGCGATATTCCATCCACGGTCCAGCGGATCCGCGAACAGCAACACCGTCGCCTGCCCCTTCTCGAGGAGAAACGTCAGGTAATGGGCGATCAGATAGCCCGCCACGATCGGCGTGAGGCTGAGCGCCAGCCGCCGCGGGAGCAGCACTCGATCAGCGGGGGAGACACCGCCGGTGGCACGCGCGGCGACGGAGAACAGCCCGCCGACCACCCCGATGAAGACCAGCAGTCCGGCCGTGCGCGTCAGCGTCGGGTCGACGACCGGAGCCAGGTCGTCGACCAGTTCGAGCCACCGCGGGAAAGTGGAGAAGCTGTCGAAGGCGGTGGATCCGAGCAGCGTCGCCGCGACCGCGACAGATCCGGCGAGTCCGGGAGTCCCCGCGAGATTGTTCAGCGGCATCCGCAATACCGGCTGCCCCGCGCGGTCGCGGCCGTAGGGGCTCAGGTGTGCCAGCAGCGTGCTGTACACCTCGAGCGGATCGGCCCGCTCTGCCCAGACGGTGCCGAACAGCACGAGCCCGATCGAGGTCACGACCAGATAGCCGAGCAGCCAGGTCAGCACCGCGCCAACCGACCCCGGTGTGCGCCAAGCCAATTCCAGCCACACGAAGGAGAACAGGCCGATCACCGCCGGGAGGTAACCCCATTGCTCGCGATAGCGGAGAAGTCCGCGCTCGGGCGAGCGTCGCAGCAGCAGGCAGCCGAATCGATGGATCGCCCTGACGGGGGAGAGGATCTTCCAGACCGGTCCGGTCAGCAGGGACGCCACCATCACCCCGACCCAGACGCCGATGTACAGCACTCCTGGCACGGGATTCAGGGCCGGATCCGAGGAACCGAACACCGCGATGACGATCACGCAGGCGGTGACGAACACGCTCGCGGTGGCGATGACCGTCCGCGTCGCGCGGGCGTCGATCATCCGCCGTACCGGCGCGGGCAGTGCGAATCCCGGCGATTCGGGGTCGAGCCGGGGCCGGCGCCAGGTGAGGAACAGCAGCGCGAACGAGAAGGTCAGCGCCCACGCCGCACCGATCAACGCGTAGGTGAGTGGAATCGGCAGGTCCGCCGCGCCGTTGAGGCCGTGGGCGAGCACCGTCGAACTCACTGCCGGACCAGCAGCGTCGTCACCGTCCGTCCGAGGTGGTGCAGTTCGACCGCCACCTGGCTTGGCACCGTCACCGTGAAGCCGAACTCCTGGCCGGAAGCAGCGGCGACGGAAAAGGTGTGCGCGGGGGCGGAGTGGACATGCAGTTCGTCGGTGGTGTCACTGTCGACACGCAAGACGATGCGTTGCCCGACCTCGGCTTCGGTGCGTGTATTGGCCGGGGACACCGCGCCGTTCGCGATCCGAATGTCGATGATGAGGGCCGCACTCGCGGGTTCGTTGGTCCGCTCGCCCGATGCGCAGCCGACGAGCAGTGAACCCGCGGCGACCGTGAGTAGGCCGAACCGGAGCCGACGACGGGTCACGGGATCTCCTCGGTGCGGTCGTTCTGCCCGGATTCTGCTTGCGTGGAAGCATTTTCGCGTTTCTCCGCGCGCCGGTCGCGCATCGCGATGAACAGCACCAGCCCGACCAGCGCGACCGCGGGCAGGAAGGCCGGGATCGCCAGCAGGAGGGAATGGTCGGCGAGAAGATCGACATTCTCCTGGCGGATCAAGGTTCGACCGTTGCCTTCTGGTCCGGCGTGCTGCCGGCCGCCAGATAGCGGTCGTTGACCCGGGCGGCGCCCCACGCCATCGCCGCGATCAAAGCCAGGCTGCACGCGAGCACCACCAGGCCCGCGACGCTGATCAGCCAGGACGGATGGTCGAAGGACCGCTCGCGCTGCAGTACCGAGATCTCCTCGACGAACGGCCGCGTGAAGCTCGCGGGCGCGGGCACCTCCGCGGCACCGATACCGGGATCGAGCGGCATGAAGATCGGGAGCGCGGACTGCATGCGCCCGTCCTGCACGCGCAGCAAAGTCTTCCAGGTGCCGTGCACGGGGACGGGCCGGGTGGAAACGAAGTGGTCGTCGGCGACGCGACGCAGCCTGTCCACGACGAGGCCGTGGCCGGGGCTGTCATCGCCGGTGCCGCCTTGCCAGGACAGGATCTCCACCCATTCCGGATCGGAGCTGATCAGATCCGCGGGGGAGAGCCGGATGTCGGCGGTGACCATCCGCCCGCCCTCGGGATCGGCGTCGGTGAGCGTGACGGTCGCCGACGCGTTCTCCGGCACCCGGATGATCAGCCCGTTCGTGGTCGCCGCGGCCGCGATCACCACAGCGGCGACCACGATTCCACGCCGCACCGCGGGCTTGGGCAGTGCCTCGCCGCGCAAGACGGTGCCGAGCATCGCGCCGATCACACCGCCGGCCACGCCGACCGGCACCGCCATCGCGAGCAGTTCCAGCCACATCCCGCCGACCCAGGGATTGACGAACATCCGCTCGATCCACAGCGATTCGAGCCAGATGCCCACGGTCGCCACACCGAGCCCGGTGAGCGCACCCCACCAGAGCGGTCGGCGAATCAGCGGTAGGAGGGCGAGCAGTTCGACCACGATCGCGGCACCGAGGTAGAGCGGAAACACGTTGCGCGGCGCCTCGAATCCGGTGCCGACGAGGACCGCGACGATGTACCGCACACAGAAGGCGAAGGCCACCAGCAGCAGTGTGCTGAGTGGGCCCAGCGCCAACCGCGCCGAGATCAGCGCGATCGTGGCGGCGAAGACGATCAGCATCGGTTGCAGCACCAGCCGGAACTGCTCGACGCCGAAGTCGAACTCGACTCCGAACACCGACAGTCCGATGACCAGGCCACCGAAAGCGAAGGCCTGAATCACCCAGAGGAACCGCCCGTCGATCCGCTCGGGATCGGGCCGGTTGTATCGGCCTTCGAGTTCGAGCAGCAGCACGCCGATCAGCGACAGACCCGCGCCACCGATGAGCATCAGGTGGGTGGGCCCCCAGAGCGTGACATCCTGGCCGAACAGGCGATGCCAGATGTCGTCGAGCGGGAACCCGATCAGCGCGTACAAACCGGCACCCGCGATCAAGATGCCGCCGACGGGGGCGTACCAGTCGCGGGTGATCTTCACCGCGGCCCTGCCCGGCTTCTCGTCGAGCGGCAGGATGACGGCCAGCATCCCTGCCATGAAGAGGAAGAACAGGCCGACCAGGATGAAGTAGTGCGCCGGGTTGGCCAGCGGTCCGGCGTCGCGGCCCTTGCCCACGTGCAGGCTCACATCCCAGATGAAGCCGAGAAACGCGGTGAGGATGGTCGCGAGGAACATCGCGATCGGCAGCGCCACCCAGCCGGGACGGTTCATGATGCGACCGCTGAAGTCGGCCAGCCGCTGCAGCCAGGTGATGCGCCGCGTCCGATGCAGGTAGGCCACCCACAGCAGCACCGCACCGACCACGGCGGCAGCGCCGGTCATCAGGGCGACTTGATCGAGGGCAGCGCCACCGCCTTCGGTGCCCTGCGCGACCGGAATTATCGACGGATCGGTCATCACTGTGGCCACGGCGGTTCCTCCGATGTCGAAGCGTCCGGCTCTGCGGGGTAAAGAACAGTATCCCGAATTCCGCGCGGCACCGATACCCCGCGCCTCACCGCCGACAATTCGTTGAGTTTTGCTAACCGAAAGGTGAATAACGAATATTTCAAAATTGGGTGAAACAGATCCGCGCGTTGTTACGGTCGCCCTGCTCGTCCCCGAGGACGGGCCGAACAAGGAGACCGGGCATGAACATCAGCTCGATGATGCGCCGAATCGGCATCACCGCAATCACTTTCGCCGCGATAGCGGCGGCCACCCTCACCTTCACGCCGCATCGGGCGGCCGCCGCACCGGACCGAAATCCGATCCTGTTCGTGCACGGATGGCAAGGGGCGGACTGGAATTGGGACCTCATGGTTTCCCGATTCGGAGATGCCGGCTACAGCGCCGCCCACTTGCGCACCTTCAGTTACGACACCACGCAATCGAACAAGGTGATCGCCCAGGAAGTGAAAGCCGAGGCCGATGCGTTGCGGGCCGCCACCGGCGCCACCAAGATCGACATCATCAGCCACTCGATGGGCGGCGTCAACAGTCGCTGGTATCTGAAGTTTCTCGACGGCGCGCGTTATGTCGACGACTGGGTCTCCATCGGCGGACCCAACCACGGAACGGAAATCGCCTACGGCTGCTGGGACTACTCCTGCGAGGACATGCGACCCGGTTCGAGCTTGCTGACGCAGTTGAACAGCGGCGACGAAACCCCCGGCAGCGTGAAATACGGAAGCTGGTGGTCGCCCTGTGACGAGATCATCAACCCGGATGAAAGCGTCATCCTCAATGGCGCGGCCAACACCAGAACCGGCTGTATCGGCCACATTTCACTACTCGCCGCGATTACGGTCTTCACCCAAGTCCGCGACTTCGTCGCCTAGCTGCCTGGGCGAATGAGTACGGTCTCGATCCGCAGCGGTCGCTATGGATCGAGACCGCTACCCGGGCTGCTGGAGCTGCTCCCGGTACTGCTCGCCCCAGGTCTCCATCAGCTCGATGATCGGCACGAGACCGCGGCCGAAGTCGGTCAGGTCGTACTCGACTCGGGGCGGAACCTCCGCGTAGACGGCGCGGGTGAGTACGCCGTCGCGCTCGAGTTCACGCAGCTGCGCGGTGAGCATTCGCTGGGTCACATGCGGCATGGCGCGGCGCATCTCGTTGAACCGCGCCGTTCCCTCGCTCAGATGGAAGACGATCATGCCCTTCCACTTGCCGCCGATCACATCGAGGGTGACCTCGACCGGGCAGTCGAAATCGAGATCCTGCTTACGTTTCGCCATGCCACATCCTCGTCTACCGGCAAAGGTATGAAAAAGGGTACCGGGTAACAGAAATGTGCGTTCTTACGCGGATATTCCCCGTCGGGCAGGCTCGGTCCAGCAAGGCAACCCAGCCCCGACAGGAGTTTCAGAGATGGCCCAGCTACTTCAGCTCGATGCCAGCCCGCGCCGGTCGCGCTCACACACCCGCACGCTGGTCCGGGAGTTCGTCGACCGCTGGAGCGAGGGCAGGCCCGGTGACACGGTGATCCACCGCGACCTCGGCCACGAACCGCCGCCGCACCTCACCGAGGACTGGATCGCCGCCGCCTTCACCACCCCGGCGCAGCGCACCCCGCAGATGCGTGAGGTCCTGGCCTACAGCGACCATCTGGTGGACGAGCTGTTCGCCTCCGACGTGCTGGTGCTCGGAGTCCCCATGTACAACTTCGGGGTACCGGCGATGCTGAAGGCCTACATCGACCAGATCGTCCGGGTCGGCCGCACCTTCTCCTTCGACCCCGAGGCCGCGGCACCGTACACACCACTCACCTCCGGCAAGCGCGCCTTCGTCATCGTCGGCACCGGCGACGCCGGCTACGAGGCCGGCGGTGCTCTGGCGAGCATGAATCACGTCGAGCCGTACCTGCGCACGGCTCTCGGTTTCATCGGCATCGACGAGGTCGAGTTCGTCTACACGGGCAACGACGAATTCGGCGGCGAGCGCCTGCAACGGTCCCTCGAAGATGCCCGGAACCAGGTGGCCGACCTGACCGCCGAGCGCGAAGCCGCTGACGTAGTGGGCTGAATGTTGCGGCTCATTCCGGGCTGAACACCGAGACGGTATCGGGGCTGCTGTTGACGACATATGTTGCGCCAGAAGCAGAGTCGACCGCGATCGCGATCGGTTTCGCCCCGACATCGAGCTGCCTCGTCACCGTGCCCGCGGCAAGGTCGACAACAGAAACGCGGTTGCCACCTCTATCGGCCACATACAGCGTCCGGCCCTCCACGGCGAGGGCGCCGACAAGGTGGTCGACGTCGATGTCGAGGATCCGGGCATTCGACGTGCCGTCGACGCACCGCACCTTGGTGTTGTCATTGGGCGGCAGGTCGGAATACGTCGAATAGCACGCCGCACGCCGCTCGGTGCTGACCACGAGGTCCATCGGTGACTCGTCGACTGGAATTGCCGATGTCACCGCGCGAGTATCCGCGTTGATCACCGAGAGGGAACCGCCGTAGTTCGCGACATACGCCGAGCGAGTCCTGGCATCGATTCCGACCGTGCGCGGACGGGTCCCCACCGGAATCGTCGCGACTACGGCGGCACTGTCGGCGTCGATGATCGAAACGGTATCGGCCTCGGTGTTCGCTACCCAGACTGTGCTCGTCGTCGGGTCCACCGCGAGGCCGCCGGGATCACGCCCGACGGCTACGGTGGCGCGAACGGATCGATCGTCGATATCGAGAACGGCGACGGTATCCGAATCGGCCAGGGTGACGAAAACTCGGCCGAGTCCGACCGCCATGGCGATGGGAACGCCGTCCAAGGCGATGGACGCCACTACTGAATTGTCAGAAGTGTCGATGACCGCAACGGAGCGATCGGAAGCGATACTGACCCACGCTGTACGGGTTTCGGCGTCGATCGCGATCGCAGTCGAGGCCCCGGGCAGGGTGATCGTCGCCGTCGTTTCCACCAGCTCGACATTCGCACAGCCGCCGAGAACGAGTGCGCACAACACAAACCCGAAAAACGCACTGCCCCCGTGATCATGACTGAACACTCTCACACGAGTCCGGGCCTCGCGCTGTACTTCTGACGTAGGTTCAGCGAGTCGCGATGATCGCCGATCCATGACCGAAGAGCCCCTGATTCACCGCGATGCCCGCGCGGGCGTTCTCCACCTGGCGGCCGTCGGCCTGGCCGCGCAACTGCCAGGTGAGTTCGCAGATCTGCGAGATCGCCTGTGCGGGGATGGCTTCACCGAAGCAGGCAAGGCCGCCGCTGGGGTTCACCGGCACCCGCCCGCCCAATGTCGTTGCGCCACTGCGTAGCAGAGCCTCTGCTTCGCCCGTCTCGCAGAGCCCGATGTCCTCGTACCAGTCCAGTTCCAGCGCGGTGGAGAGGTCATAGACTTCCGCGAAGGACAGGTCGGCGGGACCGATACCGGCCTCTTCGTAGGCGGCGTGCGCGATGGCTGACCGGAACGTGCGTGACGGGGGCTCCACTGCCACAGCGGAATCCGTCGAGAAATCCGGCAGATCGAGCACCGTTTTCGGGAACGTCGGCGTGACCGTCGACAGCGCCGAGATGCGAACCGGATCAGCGATGCCGTGGCGACGTGCGTAATCCATCGACGTCAGCACCAATGCCGCCCCGCCGTCGCTGGTCGCGCAGATGTCGAGCAGCCGCAACGGGTCCGACACGACCGCCGAGGCGGCGATCTCCTCGACCGAGACTTCCTTGCGGTAGCGGGCATTCGGGTTGTTCAGGCCGTGCCTGGAGTTCTTCACCTTGACCGCGGCGAAGTCGTCGAGGGTGGCGCCGTGCAATGCCATGCGGCGGCGGGCATAGAGCGCGAAATAGATGGGGTTGGTGGCACCGAGCAGATGGAAGCGCAACCAGTCCGGGTCGTCACGGCGCTCGCCGCCGACCGGCTGGAAGAAGCCCTTCGGGGTGGTATCCGCGCCGACCACCAGCGCCACCTCGCACAGCCCGGCCAGGATCTGGGCGCGCGCGTTGGCGATGGCCTGTGCACCGGAGGCGCAGGCGGCGTAGCTGCTCGAGATCTGCGCACCCGACCAACCGAGCGCCTGTGCGAAAGTCGCGCCCGAGACGAACCCGGGGTAGCCGTTGCGGATGGTGTCCGCGCCGGCGATGTAGCCGACGTCGCGGTGGTCCAACCCGGCATCGGCCAGCGCCGCACGCGCGGCTACCAGGCCGTATTCGACGAAATTGCGGCCCCACTTGCCCCACGGGTGCATACCGGCCCCGAGGACGGCGATGTCGCGAGCATTCGTATCAGTCATTGACCGGCCTCCACATCCACACCGTGTGCTCTGCGTCCTCGTCTTCGTACAGCGTGCCGACGGTCAATTCGACCGGCATGCCGACGGCCAGGTCGTCCACCGTGAGACCGCGCACGACCTGCCCGAGAATCACCATCTGCTCGACCTCGAGCTCCACTGCCGCGACGACATAGGGCACGAACGGATCGGCCGAGACATAGGGCGCGGGCGGCTTGTATCGAGCGTCCGCGTACGACCAGATCCGGCCACGCGTGGAGAACAGGTACTCGACGAGCTCTGAGCCGTCATGCGCACCTGTGCATTGCGGATTGCGGCAGGCGAGCGTGTTCTTCGGGAAGTACGGCGTGCCGCAATCGTTGCAGCGAGTTCCCTTGAGACGTACTCGGCCGTCGTCCGCAGTGAACCAGTCAGCCACGGCGGGGCGTTGTTCTTTCTGCACGAGGCCGACGGTATAGGAACACGTTCTACTTTGGGGCGGAATTCCGTTCCGGCGCTGCTCGGGCGCAGGTACGGTGTGCGGATCGAGGATGCGATGACGTCGATCTGGAGTACCGCGCGATGGGCACCAAAGCTATTGACCCGCAGTCGATTCGCAACGTCACGATCATCGGCGATGTCGACGGGACGGCACGGGTCGTCCACCGCTTGCGCCGATGTTTCGGCGACACCGAGAACACGGTCCGCTGGTCGATGGACGGTATCGAGCACACCATTCGCGTCGCCGAGCTATCGAGCGACGCACTCGTCGCCGACCTGGAACGATCGATCCGCGTAGCCGACGGGGTCATCGTGGTCCTGAACGCCGCCGCGCACAGCACCCCGCGACTCGAAACCATGTTGCGCGTCGCCGACGACCACCAGGTCGCCCGCCTGTGCCTGGTCAACGGACTCGATCAACCCACCGCCGACTTCGACCGCTGTGTCCGCACGATCGCCGACACTCGAGGGGCCGCGCCGTTGCCACTGCAGATCCCCATCGGCACCGGCGCCGACTTCGACGATGTCATCGACCTGGTCCCGCTGGTGGCACTCACGGCAAACGAATCCATCGGAAGACACGGGAAAGCCGCCGAGCGGTGGTCCCGCCAACTCGTCGAGACGCTGACCGAACAAAACCCCACGGATTCGAACTCCCGCACCCTCCGAGCTCTGCACACCCGCATCCGCCACCACACCCGCAACGGCGACATCGTGCCCATCCTGTGCGCCACACCCCACGCGAGCGACGACATCGCCCCACTCCTGGACGCCATCGTCCGCTACTTGCCATCGCCCTTGTTCGTATGCCAGCCAGAACACGCCCTCGACTACTGACCGCCGCCGCTCCTCGGCGATTCAGAGATTCGCCCGCCGTGGTACGGAGTGATCTTCCCAGGTCGCCTGGCGGGATCGGCGGCATCGAAACGGCCGGGTGAGCGGGTCGCGTGAGTCGACATGCCGCTCGCACCTCCGCTACCGGTGGTTTCGCCTGAGCGCGGTCCAGTGCGTGAAAGATCCCGATGAATGGGATAGCCCGTATTTGAGTCGGGCAAATAGCTGCTTCTGTGAGACGCGACACCCCAAATTCCGGTTCTTCGGCATACCTGAATTGGCGTTCGCCACTATGAAAGGCATTCCCACCCATGCGAATCCGATCTCTTCGACTGCCCATTGCGGCGATGGCGGCCGCGGTCGCGGCCACAACCGTTACCACCGGCGTCGCGTCCGCCGATATCGACTTCGGAAGCTCCGGCAGCGGCAGCAGCTCCGGCAGCAGCGGCACAATGGTCATCACCCTGGTGCGCCATGCCGAGTCCCTCGGTAACACCTCCGGCCTGATCGACACCAAGGTGCCCGGACCCGACCTGACCTCACGCGGCCGGACACAGGCAGACAATCTGGCCATTCAGCTGGCCGACAAGAATTACGACTGCGCCTTCGCATCCAACATGGTGCGTACCGAGCAGACTGCGGCACCGACCGTCGCCGAGCAGGACCTGAGCCTCGACATTCAGCCCGGTTTCCGGGAGATCGAGGCAGGCCAGTACGAGGGCACCCCGGAGGCCCAGGCGCTGTCCGGGTACCTCCAGGCGCCGATCAAGTGGCTCGACGGCGACCTGAACGCACGGATTCCAGGCTCCATCGACGGCAACGAGTTCGACGGCCGCGTCGATCAGGCACTGCTCGATGTGCAGCGCCGCGGCTGCGCCAACCCGGTGATCTTCTCGCACGGCGGCACCATCATGTTCTGGTCGATGATGAACGCCGACAACGCCGACAAGAGCAAACTCGGCACCGATCCGATGCGCAACGGCGGCCGCGTCGTCCTCGAGGGCAGCCCGCAGAAGGGCTGGACGATCGTCGAGTGGGTCGGCCACCCGGACCTGGGCTGATTCACCCTTCCGCGCCCCGGATGTCACCGACACAATCGATGGCACCGGGGCGCGGTTGTATCTCAGCCCAGGTCCCCCATGGCGCAGTCGTCCACCTCGTATCGGCCAGTCTTGGCAAGCTCTAGGCAAGTTACCGGTTCGCGATATTCAGTCGCTGACCTGCGCAGCACAGCCCCGCTCGGCAGGTCACACAGCCACCTCCGGCGCGACGGCAGCGACCTTGGCGACCGCCTTGCGGGTGCGGTCCGAGTCGACACCGGCCACCACCGGGAGCGCTGCCCGCCACAACCGGGCCGCGTCCTCGTGTCGTCCGAGTTTCCAGCGCAGTAGTCCGGTCTCGATTTCACTCAGCGCCCGAATCCGGGTGTGCGTCTCCGGGTTCCAGGCAGCCGCGCTCATGTCCAATTGCCGTTCGGCCTCATTCAGATCACCGAGCGCGGCGAACGCCTTCGACGCCTGTCGGCTGACCGATGCCTTGTTCGGGCAGAACAGCGACAGCCAGCGAGGTAGTTCGGTCGTCGTGGTCGGGGTGAGCCACGGATCTATCCCGCGCAGCGTGTCCCGCGCCGCGCGATGGTCTCCGCCTTCGGCGTACATCCGAGCCAGCGCGGCATCGAATACCGCCATCGCATCCACGTCGACGTGACCGCGTGCACGCGATACCGCCCGCTCGGCCAGCTCGATGCTGTGCTGCGGCATGCCCACATCACCCGCGTGCAAGGCGATGATCCGCAGCACGAAACCATCCTGACCGGGCACGCCGGACTCTTCGGCCAGGCGCAGCGCGGCCAGGAAGTACCGCAGCGCGGCCCCGTCCGCGCCGACATCGTGCGAACTGAACCCGATCGCGTAGGCAAGTTCCGATGCCGCGCTGAATGCGTCGGCACGAACGTGAGCATCGGTGAATCGGGACCGGAGCAGGGCAGAAACGTCGGTCGACAGAAACGCCGTCATCGCAAGACGCCCGGACCCGCCGCCGCGCACTTCATCGAACCGGAGCAGGGCATCGGTCACGCCGCGCACCGCCGCCACGTCTGCCGCGCCGGTGCCGGTGCCGTCACCGATTACCGACAGGCGCGCGTGTTCGGGCATCGGGAGCAGGGCCGTGGCAGCGAGTGACGCGCTGTAGGCGGCGGAGCGGAGAAACCCCCGCCGGTCCAGGTCGGCACGGCCCAATGCTTCCGCCGTCGTCACCGCGTCCAGCGGGCCGCACGCACGTCGATACTCCGCCAGTACATCGGCGGTGGGTACGCGTCGCCCGGTCTCGTAATGGCCCAGCGCGGCCCGGCTGTAGGCCACTCGATCGGCCAGTTCGGTCAGGCTGAACCCCGCTGCCTCACGGGCCGCGCGGAGCTGTGCCCCGACGACGGCGGGGGGTGGGCCGGATTCCATACAACACACGGTAGCCGCGCGATGGGGCTGTAGACGCGCTGTAGCCGAAGAACGGATCTACCTGGCACCGGTCGGCGGAAAGCTTGGTCTCAGCCCCGCCGCCGGGTAGTGAACCGGCCCGGTACCGGTTCCCCGGCGGTGGGCGCACAACCCACCAGGGGGACCGATGAACGACGCGATCACACCTCGACTCGATGAGCTGACCGAACGGGCCGCGCTGCGCTCGATGGCGATCCGCAAGGCGCACGAACCGCCCTATGGCTGGGAGCTGTACAGCCCGTTCCGAGTGGTCGTCACGGGGTCGCTGGACAACGTGGCCGATTGGCTCACGGCGGCCGAAGCGCGCGACGATCAACCGCCGGTGCTGAACCCGGCAGGCGAGCGGGCGGACGGGTGATGACGGCGCTCGGTTTCGCTGTTGCGATCGGCCTGCCGCTGCTCGTGCTGTTCGGGGTGATCGTGTGGCCCGAACCCGTCGCGCCGGAGCACACGGTGGACGCGGTCCGGGCACGCCTCGAGGCGGAGACCGAAGGCCGTCGCGGTCACCGCCGACCGCCGCCGTGGTGATCGGCCGACCCGCTGTGAATGTTCGAACTGGTCTGCACGGGTGACGTGGGGGTTCGTCTCTGTTTGCCGCGCATGCCGAACTATTGAGATCGACCGGAACGGACCGACCAGAGCAGCTAGCGCGGGAGGCGGTCGAGATGGGGCGCGGTACGGACGCTGCCGATAGTCGTGGCCGGGGTGCGGTTGGTGGATGGGGTGAAGATGTTCTGGACACGATCGCCGTCGACAACACCCGGGTGTCGGCCGAAGCGCTGGGCGATGGCAGGCCGAGACCGACCCCGGCCTCCAGGCGTAGAGGCCGTTGCGGCAAGGAATTCAGCCACCCATCGAGCAGACCTGACCTCCACCGCCTGAGAAGGCAATGACCAGGCCATACCCGACCATCATCGTGATGATCCCGACGCTGCTCACGATCCGCCAGGGCCGGTCGATCCGATGGCGATACGCCCACAGGTACGTCAGCAGGAGAAGTCCGACAGCCAGCATGATGCCGGCGCCTGCCACCTGAAAGACCTGAGCAGTCCTGAACTCCGCATCGCGTAATGCTTTGCCGACACTGGGCGCGTCGCTATAGACGCCTCCCCCATAGGACCCATCGCAGTAGTCACCGCCCCCACGGGTGAATGCATAGCCGCCCAGGAAGATGGCCGGCCCGAGGAAGATCGAGGCCACGGTATATACCACCGCGAGCACAACCGGCCACCTACTGGCTCGGAGACCCTCCGCGCTCGACGACTCTTCCCCGCGCACCACCACCATACGAACACTCCCGTTCCCGGCCACAACACCACCATCGCCGACAGTATCGACAGATGCGATCAGGGGGCACCTCGAGCGGATCGGCCAAGAACCTGCCGAGCTGCCGGACCGTCACGACCTGAAGCGCGAAACCCAACCGGTTGTAGTCCCGACGCCGGCCTGCGACCAGCCGCCGGTCTTCGTCATCAAGGTGGAAGAACCGCTCCAGCTCAATACGGGACAACGCCCCGAACCGGCCGTAGCCGCCCTCATCGTCACCACGAAATGAAATCACCTGTAGGTCAACACCGCTCGATGTTCAGCGCTCAACGCCGGATCGGGCGGATCTGCTCCTCGACCCCGCGTCGATATCCCCCAACGTCATGGCGCACAGGGTAGTCCGGTCCTCATGCGCTGGAAGCGCGATTCGAACCCTGACCACCGGCACCGCGGGGCTCACAAGACCAATCCTGTCCGACCTGGCCTGCGTGCCAGCGTTGACGGGAGGTTCCGCCGCGCGGCGCCTCGCCGCATGCCGTGCGTTACGAAACTCCGCGCGCCGATTTGGGTCTGCCAGTTCTGTGGCTGACCTGCACGTTCCTCAAGTGATATCGGGGGAGTGGAGCCGGGCGAAAGAAACAGTGTCTGACATGCTGTTTCATAGGTGGGCGCAGAGGGGATCGAACCCCCGACCGCTGGTGTGTAAAACCAGTGCTCTACCGCTGAGCTATACGCCCTGGCACCGCCGGGGAGTACCGGCGGTGTCGGGTTATGAATCTAGCGCGGCGAGGGCTTTCTCCCAAGCCGCCTGGTCACGGGCTTGTCCGGGGCCGTTCATCTCCGCGAAAGTGATGTAGCCGGACTTGTCGACAACGAAGGTTCCGCGGTTGGGGTAGCCGGATTTCTCGTTGAAGACGTCGTAGGACTGGGTGACGGCGCCGTGCGGCCAGAAGTCTGACAGCAGGGGGAACAGGTAGCCCTGTTCCGCGGCCCAGATCTTGTGGGTGGGTGGAGGGCCGACGGAGATCGCGATGATCTCGGCGTCGTCGTTCTGGAACTTGGGCAGCTCGTCCCGGACCTTGCACAACTCGCCCTGGCAGATGCCGGTGAAGGCGAGTGGATAGAACACCAGCAGCACGTTCTTCTTGCCGCGATAGTCCGACAGGGTGACGGGCTGGTTGTTCTGGTCCTTGAGCGTGAAATCCGGCGCGAGAGTGCCAACCTCTAGCGGCATACTACGAATCCTCCGTCGTGTCGGGTCCCAGCCGGGCTCGCGAGCCCAACTGAGACCCTAGCGAACGGCGGATTCAGCGCTGTTTGGACGGTGCCTTCGGCTGAACGAGCCGTGAGGCCGTCCAACTGCCGAGGCTGATGGTGGATGTCTGGGTCAGGCCGGCCGTGGGTGCGGCTTCGGCGATCTCGCTCGGATCGACATGGCCCTGTTGACCGGTTTTGGGGGTGAGGACCCAGATGAAGCCTTCATCGGCCAGCGGGCTGATGGCATCCATCAGCTCGTCGGCCAGATCGCCGTCACCTTCTCGCCACCACAACAGGACGGCGTCGACGACCTCATCGGAGTCTTCGTCGACCATTTCGCCGCCGCTGACCTCCTCGATCTCGGCGCGCAATGCGTCGTCGGTGTCCTCGTCCCAGCCCAATTCCTGAACAACCAAGCCGTGAGAAATGCCAAGCTTCTGAGCGTAGTTCTGCGCGTCCGCCGCGGCGACCACGGTGGTGTCCTCCCTAAACTTCCGACAGTAAGATAGGTGCAAGCGAACATGGTTATCGGCCGCAGCGCAAGCTGATCGGATGAATTGGGACCGTATGCCGCGTGTCGGCAGGGCAAAATCGACCGTCTCAACAGGCGTCGTGGACTGCGGTGCGTGCCTGGTTGATGGCCCTGCTGGCTTCGTTGAGCTTGCCGACAGGTGAGTTGTAGGTCATCTTTCTGGTCTGCGCAGACAGCTCGCGCGCCGCGACGACATAGGCGGTGAACTTGTCGGCCAGCTCGGTCGGCAAGGCGCCCGCCGCGGCGACGACGCCCGACTCGACTTTGGTCGCCGCGTTGTCGAGGGTGGTAGCGGCGGACTCGCGCTTGGCGGCGTAGTCGGGGGCGTTGGTGTCGTGCGCGGAGACGAAGTCGTTGTAGGCGGTGACACCGGCACCGGTGGTGGTGGCGAACTGCCCGCAGTTGTCGGTGATCGCCCGATCTCGCGCGGCCGCGGCGCGCGAGGACGCGGCTGCCGACGACGACGCGGCGGCCGCGGTCTTGTAGGCGGCCACTTCGGCCGCGTCGGTCGTCGGTGTGCCGGGGATCTGCTCGGCGCAACCCGCTACCACCGAACCCGTGGTCACGGCGGCAAAGGCACAGATCAGCCCCAGTCGGCGCGCGTGCAGCACCCTCATCGTCCGGCGTTCCCTCTCACTCACGTGCGTGACTCGTATTTCCCCCGCAGAACCTACCTAATGGTATTCCCGCTGAGGTGATGACCTTGGCAGCCGTTTCGGTAAGGATGGGGGTGCACCCGAACCTTTCGTAACGGGTGGTCCGCACACCAAGCGGGCAGGCCCGGGGATAGCGACGCCGACCAAGCAGTTCAGCCCCCTTCACGAGGAGCAGATTTGACCGACCTGATCCACTCTGCAGCTTCCGACGATCCAGTCGCGACCTCCGCCGCCGGCGGTGAATCCACCACCAAACCCACCGGTGAACGGGTACGGGTCATCCGCGAAGGAGTGGCGTCGTATCTGCCGGATATCGACCCGGAAGAGACCAGCGAATGGCTGGAATCCTTCGACGACATGCTCGACCGGGAAGGCCCGGGTCGCGCCCGCTACCTGATGTTGCGACTGCTCGAGCGCGCAGGCGAACGCCGTGTCTCGATTCCGGCGCTCACCTCCACCGATTACGTCAACACGATTCCCACCGAGAACGAACCGTGGTTCCCCGGTGACGAGGAAGTCGAGCGCCGCTTCCGCGCCTGGATCCGGTGGAACGCCGCGATCATGGTGCATCGCGCGCAGCGCCCCGGAATCGGTGTCGGCGGCCATATTTCGACGTACGCGTCCTCGGCGGCGCTGTACGAGGTGGGTTTCAACCACTTCTTCCGCGGCAAGGACCATCCCGGCGGCGGCGACCACATCTACATCCAGGGCCACGCCTCGCCCGGCATCTACGCGCGCGGTTTCCTCGAGGGTCGCCTCAGCACGGACCGGCTCGACGGATTCCGTCAGGAATACAGCCACGGTGGCCTCGGCAAGGGCCTGCCGTCCTACCCGCACCCGCGGCTGATGCCGGACTTCTGGGAATTCCCGACGGTGTCGATGGGCCTCGGCCCGATGAACGCGATCTACCAGGCCAGGTTCAACCACTACCTCACCGATCGCGGCATCAAGGACACCTCCGACGAGCACGTCTGGGCCTTCCTCGGCGACGGCGAGATGGACGAGCCGGAGTCGCGCGGCCTGATCCAGGTGGCAGCCAACGAGGCACTCGACAACCTGACGTTCGTGATCAACTGCAACCTGCAGCGGCTCGACGGACCGGTGCGCGGCAACGGCAAGATCATCCAGGAACTGGAATCGTTCTTCCGCGGTGCCGGCTGGAACGTGATCAAGGTGGTCTGGGGCCGTGAGTGGGACGCGCTGCTCGGCGCCGACCGCGACGGCGCGCTGGTGAACCTGATGAACTCCACCCCCGACGGCGACTACCAGACCTACAAGGCCAACGACGGCGCGTACGTGCGCGACCATTTCTTCGGCCGCGATCCGCGCACAAAAGCGCTGGTGCAGAACATGTCCGACAGCGAGATCTGGAATCTCAAGCGGGGCGGCCACGACTACCGCAAGGTCTACGCGGCGTATTCGGCGGCGATGGCGCACAAGGGCCAGCCGACGGTGATCCTGGCCAAGACGATCAAGGGCTACACCCTCGGCAAGCACTTCGAGGGCCGCAACGCCACCCACCAGATGAAGAAGCTGGCGCTGCAGGACCTCAAGGACTTCCGCGATCTGCAGCGCATCCCGATCAGCGATGCCGAGCTGGAGAAGGACCCGTACCTGCCGCCGTACTACCACCCCGGCATGGACGATCCGTCGATCCAGTACATGCTGGCCCGGCGCAAGTCGCTCGGCGGTTTCGTGCCCGAGCGTCGCTCGCCCGCCGAGCCGCTGAAGCTGCCGGGCGACGAGGCCTACCGTTCGGTGCGCAAGGGTTCGGGCAAGCAGAAGGTCGCCACCACGATGGCGCTGGTACGCCTGGTCAAGGAACTGTTGCGCGACAAGGAGATCGGCAAGCGCATCGTGCCGATCATCCCCGACGAGGCCCGCACCTTCGGCATGGACTCGTGGTTCCCGACGCTGAAGATCTACAACCGCAACGGCCAGCTCTACACCTCGGTCGACGCGGAACTGATGCTCGCCTACAAGGAGAGCGCCGCCGGGCAGATCCTGCACGAGGGCATCAACGAGGCCGGTTCCACCGCGTCGTTCACCGCGGTCGGCACCTCCTACGCCACCCATGGCGAGCCGATGATCCCGCTCTACATCTTCTATTCGATGTTCGGGTTCCAGCGCACCGGCGACAGCTTCTGGGCGGCGGCCGACCAGCTGGCACGCGGATTCGTGCTCGGCGCCACCGCGGGCCGCACCACCCTCACCGGTGAGGGCCTGCAGCACAACGACGGGCAGTCGCTGCTGCTGGCGTCGTCCAATCCGGCGGTGGTGACCTACGATCCGGCGTTCTCGTTCGAGATCGCGCACATCGTGCGCGACGGTCTGCGCCGGATGTACGGCGGCGGCGAGGCACCGGCGAGTCAGCTGCCCGGCACCGACGTGCCCGCGGTCGGCACGTTCGGCGGGGAGAACATCTTCTACTACATCACCCTGTACAACGAGCCCTACCAGCAGCCGGCCGAGCCCGACGACCTCGACGTGGCGGGTCTGCTCAAGGGTCTGTACCTGTACCAGCGCGGTGGTGAGGGCGAGGTTCGTGCCCAGATCCTCGTCTCCGGCGTGACCGTGCCCGACGGGCTGCGGGCGCAGGAGATGCTGGCGCAGGAGTGGGGTGTGGCCGCGGATGTGTGGTCGGTGACCTCGTTCGGCGAGCTGCGCCGCGAGGCACTCGACAAGGAGATCACGGCGCTCAAGCACCCTGATTCCGATCCGGGTTCGCCCTATGTCACCCAGGCGCTGTCGGCCGCGCGTGGACCGGTGGTCGCCGCGACGGACTGGATGCGCGCGGTGCCCGATCAGATCCGGCAGTGGGTGCCCGGTGACTACATCACCCTCGGTACCGACGGGTTCGGCTTCTCCGATACCCGCACAGCTGCTCGCCGGGTGTTCAACGTCGACGCGCAGTCGGTGGTGGTCGCGGTGCTGGAGGGCCTCGTCCGGGACGGCACCTTCGACAAGGCCAAGGCGGTGGAAGCGGCCGCGAAATACGGCATCGACAGCGTGGCCGCCGCGCCGAAGCCCAGTGCGGACGCGGCAGAGGAACTCGCGTAGCGGACTATTGGACTGTGGAGCGCAAACCGCCGCGGCCCCGTCGGATCACCGAGGGCACCAGCGAACACGAGGTCTATCTGCCGACGGGGGCTTTGTCCCCGAACCGGCAGACCCGTGATCCGCTGCCCGACACGCTGCTCAAGCGGGTCAAGCAGTTCTCGGGCCGTCTCTCCACCGAGGCGGTGGGGTCGATGCAGGATCGGCTGCCGTTCTTCGCCGATCTGGACGCCGCGCAGCGAGCGGGCGTGCAGATGCTGGTGCAGACGGCGGTCGTGAACTTCCTGGAGTGGTTGCAGGATCCCGACTCCGATATCCGCTTCAGCCTGGACGCGTTCCAGGTGATTCCGCAGGATCTGGCGCGGCGGCTCACGCTGCGCCAGACCGTGGACATGGTGCGGGTGGCCATGGACTTCTTCGAACAGTGGCTGCCCGCGCTGGCGCGCAACGATCGTCAGCTGGTGGCGCTCACCGAGGCGGTGCTGCGATACGGGCGTGAGCTCGGCTTCGCGGCCGCCTCGGTGTACGCCAGCGCCGCCGAGTCGCGCGGTGCGTGGGATACCCGCCTGGAGGCCCTGGTGGTCGACGCGGTGGTCCGGGGTGACACGGGCCCGGACATGCTTTCCCGGGCCGCCACGTTGAACTGGGACGCCACAGCGCCCGCCACGGTGCTGGTCGGCACGCCCCCGCTGGACCAGGGTGTGTCCACGGTCGGCGCGGTGCACACCATCGCGACCAAACACGGCAGGGCCGCGCTGGCGGTGGTGCAGGGTGCGCGACTGGTGATGGTGGTCAGCGGGCACCTGGGGGAGTCGGGCATCGGTTCGCCGTTCCTCACCGATCTGCTGGCCGAGGTGTTCTCCGACGGTCCGGTGGTGATCGGCCCCACGATGCGCACCCTCGGCGCCGCGCACGCGTCGGCGATCGAGGCATTGGCGGGGATGGAGGCCGTTGTCGGCTGGCGCGGGGCGCCAAGGCCCGTTCACGCGACCGAGTTGTTACCGGAACGCGCGTTGCTGGGCGATAGAGCTGCGATAGAGGCGTTGAACGAGTATCTTGTGCTCCCGTTGGCCGCTGCCGGATCTTCGTTATCCGACACACTCGACGCGTACCTGGATTGTGGTGGAGCAGTAGAAACTTGCGCTCGGCAGCTGTACGTCCATCCAAATACCGTTCGGTACCGACTCAAACGAATCGGCGAAGTCACCGGCCGTGATCCGATGAATCCACGCGACGCGTATGTGCTCCGAATCGCAGCAACAGTGGGCCGTTTGACACGAACGCATAACGAATCATCTCCTCCTATCACAGAAACCCCACCCGTCCCACTGGCTCACGACCCCCTGTAACGGGATTGGCGAATCGGTCGATCCCGACACCCCACCTCGGATTTTGTGGGACCCCTACAAAAGCGATCGGAAAGCTTCATTCGCGCCGACATCTCGTGCGGCGGGGGTCACAGTGTTGTCTTAGGGAGTGATCGCGTTGCTCACCCCTGGACAGGGGTCCCAGACACCCGGCATGCTCACGCCGTGGCTCGCACTTCCCGGTGCGACTGATCGCCTCGAGCTCTGGTCGAAGGCCGCAGGCCTCGATCTGGTCCGTCTCGGTACCACCGCGACGGCCGAGGAGATCGTCGACACCGCGGTGACGCAGCCGCTCGTGGTCGCCGCCGCCCTGCTCGCGTTCGCCGAAATCGCCCCCGGGTCGATTCCGGCGGATACAGTCGTCGCCGGACACTCGGTCGGCGAATTCGCCGCAGCCGCTGTCGCCGGTGTCATCACCGCCGACGAGGCAGTCGCCCTCGCCGCCATCCGCGGCCGGGAGATGGCGAAGGCGTGTGCGCTGGAGCCGACCGGCATGTCCGCGGTGCTCGGTGGCGACGAAGCCACCGTGCTCGCACGGCTCGCCGAACTCGATCTCGTCCCGGCCAACCGCAACGCGGTCGGCCAGATCGTCGCAGCGGGCCGCCTGGAAGCTCTGGCGGAGCTCGCCGCGAACCCGCCGGAGAAGGCACGAGTCCGCGCGTTGCCCGTCGCCGGTGCGTTCCACACCATCTTCATGGCCCCGGCGCAGGAAGCTGTCGCCGATGCCATCGCCCAGATCTCGCCGAGCGACCCGATCCGGACGCTGCTGTCGAACTTCGACGGACAACCGGTCGCCTCGGGCGCCGACGCGATCGAAAAGCTCGCCGCTCAGGTCACTCGCCCCGTGCGCTGGGACCTGTGCAACGAGACCGTTCGCGCCGCGGCCGTCTCGGCCGTGGTCGAGCTGCCGCCCGCGGGCACGCTGGTCGGCATCGCGAAGCGGGAACTGAAGGGCACGCCCAATCTGGCCCTCAAGACCCCCGAAGACCTCCCCGCGTTGGTCGAACTGACCACCTCGGGCTAGCTTTCCCCCGGCGGCCGTGCACAGCGAAGTGCAGGCCGTTCACGACCCTACAAATAGAAACAAGAAGGGAGCCACCAAAGTGGCCGCTCTGACCCAGGAACAGATCGTCGAAGAACTCGGCAAGATCATCGAAGAGGTTACGGGTATCGAACCCTCCGAGGTGACCCTCGAGAAGTCCTTCGTCGACGACCTGGACATCGACTCGCTGTCCATGGTCGAGATCGCTGTGCAGATGGAAGACAAGTACGGCGTCAAGATCCCCGATGAGGATCTGGCCAGCCTGAAGACTGTCGGTGACTCCGTCGCTTACGTCCAGAAGCTCGAGGCCGAGAACGCCGATGTCGCCGCCGAGCTCAAGGCCAAGTTCGACAGCGCCGGCGAGTAGGGCCGAACTTTGACCACTCCTGCTCCCAGCACTTTGAACGGGAACTTCCCCAACGTCGTCATCACGTCGATGGCGGCGACCACGTCGATCGCTGGTGATGTCGATGCGACGTGGAAGGGACTCCTCAACGGTGAGAGCGGAATCGACGTTCTCGAGGATCCTTTCATCGAGGAATACGACCTGCCGGTGCGAATCGGCGGTCACCTGAAGGTCAGCCCCGACACCCTGTTGAGCCGGGTCGAGATCCGCCGCATGGCGTATGTCGAGCGCCTGGCGACCGTTCTCGGTCGTGAGGTGTGGAAGAACGCGGGCAGCCCTGAGGTCGACAACGACCGTCTCGGCGTCGCGATCGGCACCGGACTCGGCGGCGGCGACGCCCTGATCGACTCGGTCGACAAGCTGAAGAACGGTGGCTATCGCAAGATCTCGCCGCTGGCTGTTCAGATGGTCATGCCGAACGGTCCGTCGGCGGTCGTCGGTCTCGAGCTGAAGGCCAGGGCGGGAGTGGTCACTCCGGTCTCGGCGTGCTCGTCGGGTTCGGAGGCCATCGCCAACGCGTGGCGGATGATCGTGATGGGTGACGCCGACATCGTCGTCACCGGTGGTGTCGAGGGCTTCATCTCCGATGTGCCGATTGCGGCGTTCTCGATGATGCGCGCCACGAGCACCCGCAACGACGACCCGAAGGGCGCGTCTCGGCCGTTCGACAAGGACCGAGATGGTTTCGTCTTCGGCGAAGCAGGCGCACTCATGGTCGTCGAGACCGAGGAGCACGCCAAGGCGCGCGGGGCGACCATCCACGCACGCCTGCTGGGTGCGGGCATCACCTCCGACGGGTACCACCTGGTGGCGCCTGATCCGGAGGGAACCGGTGCAGGACGCGCCATGCAGCGCGCGATGCGAACCGCCGGATTGTCCCCGCGTGACATCGCGCACGTGAACGCTCATGCGACCGCGACTCCGATCGGCGACCTCGCCGAGAAGAACGCGATCCATTACGCCGGGGTGCAGCACGCTTCGGTGTACGCGCCCAAGTCGGCACTCGGTCACTCGATCGGTGCCGTCGGCGCCCTCGAGTCGATCCTCACGGTGCTCTCGATTCGGGACGGCATTGTTCCGCCGACGCTGAACCTGGACAACCAGGATCCGGCGATCGATCTCGATGTGGTGCACGGGGAAGCCCGTCGCCAGGAAATCGAGTACGCGATCAACAATTCCTTCGGTTTCGGTGGGCACAACGTCGCGCTCGCCTTCGGTCGGGCATAAGCCGCCGACTGCATTCCGATCCCCGGTGGGGGTCGCGCCAACTGAATGGTTCGACTCCCACCGGTGGTTCGCCACAGCAGCCGCCGCAGCGGCATCTCTTTCGAAGGAGTGAGCGCGATGACCATCATTGCTCCCGCGTTTCAAGACACCACCACCGATCCGCGCGACCCACTGGGTCGGCTCCAACGTTTCTTCGACCCCGGCACCGTCCTGCCGCTGCATCCGCGTGACCGCTCCGGCGTGCTCGCCGCGATCGGCGAGGTCGACGGGGTCCGCACCGTGGCCTACTGCTCCGACGCCACCGTCATGGGTGGCGCGATGGGCGTCGAGGGCTGCAAGCACATCGTCGACGCGATCGACACCGCGATCGAATCCGGCATTCCCGTCGTCGGGCTGTGGCACTCCGGTGGTGCGCGCCTGGCCGAGGGCGTCGAGGCGCTGCACGCGGTAGGCCTGGTCTTCGAGGCCATGGTTCGCGCATCGGGCCTGGTGCCCCAGATTTCGGTGGTGCTCGGCTTCGCCGCCGGTGGCGCCGCCTACGGTCCCGCGCTGACCGACGTGGTCATCATGGCGCCCGAGGGCCGCGTGTTCGTCACCGGACCCGACGTCGTGCGCTCGGTGACCGGCGAGAACGTCGACATGGCGACCCTCGGTGGTCCCACCACACACTTCAAGAAGTCCGGCGTCTGCCACATCGCCGCCGACGACGAGGCCGATGCCTTGCACCGCGCGCGTCGGCTGGTCTCGATGTTCGCCGAGCAGGGCGAGTTCGACCTGGTCGCGGCCGAGCACGGCGATGTCGACCTCAAGGCGATGCTGCCGGAGTCGCCCCGGCGCGCCTACGACGTGAAGCCGATCGTGCACGAGCTGCTCGACAATGTCGACGGTGAGTCCTCCTTCGAGGAACTCCAGGGTGGTTATGCCCGCAGCATGGTCACCGGCCTCGGCCGTCTCGGCGGTCGCACCGTCGGCGTCCTGGCCAACAACCCGTTGCGCCTCGGTGGCTGCCTCAACTCCGAAAGTGCCGAGAAGGCTTCACGTTTCGTGCGCCTGTGCGACGCGTTCGGCATCCCGCTGATCGTGGTCACCGACGTTCCCGGCTACCTGCCCGGCGTCGGCCAGGAACTCGAGGGCGTTGTCCGCCGCGGCGCGAAGCTGTTGCACGCCTTCGCCGAAGCGCGCGTCCCCCGTGTCACCCTGGTGACCCGCAAGATCTACGGCGGCGCCTACATCGCCATGAACGCCCGCGCCCTCGGCGCCACCGCCGTCTACGCCTGGCCCGGCTCCGAAGTGGCCGTCATGGGCGCCAAGGCCGCTGTCGGCATCCTCCACAAGAAGGCGCTCGCCGCCGCCCCCGAATCCGAGCGCGAAGCCCTCCACGAGCGCCTCACCGCCGAACACGAGCAGCTCGCGGGCGGCGTCGAACGCGCCGTAGCCATCGGCGTAGTGGACGAGGTCATCGACCCGGCCAAAACCCGCAGCACCATCGCCGCGGCCCTCGCCTCGGCACCGGCCCGCAAGAGCCACCACAAGAACATCCCGCTGTGACCTGACCGCGGTAGTCATTCGACGGCCGTCGCCACCTCCTGATTCAGGAGACGGCGGCGGCCGTTTCGCTTTCGCTCCAGTCGTATTCGCCGATGTCGAGTTCCGCACCGGTACGCCGGACGATGCTCCAGCTGTGGGACCGTCCAACAACGAGTTGCGATGGCATCGTTGCGGGATAGAGGTGTGCGTGGTGCTGGTTCGGCGGGGGGAGGTGGGCGCCGCGCATAATGGCAGGGTGCGCTATGAGGAACTCGCAGATGTCCCGTGCTCGATCACGCGGCCGCTGGTGATCTTCGGTGACCGCTGGACCTTGCTGATCTTGAAGTACAGCTTCGCCGGAGTGCGCCGGTTCAACGCGTTCCAGAGCGCGCTGGGGATTTCGCGAAGCCGGTTACGCGATCGCCTCGATCGGCTGATCGAACACGAGATCCTGGTGAAACGCCCCGCCGAGGACGGCGCCTACGAGGAATATCGCCTCACCGAGAAAGGCCATGCCATCTACCCGATCCTGATGGCGATCCGCGACTGGGGCGACACCTACCTGGCGCCGGACGGTCCACCGGTGGAATACCGGCACCGAGGCTGCACGGGCGAAGCGCACACGCATCTGACCTGCGACAAGTGCGCCGTGGAGGTCACCGCTCGCGATATCGAGCCGGAAGCCGGTCCCGGAATGGTCTCACGTCCAGCCTGATGCGGCGGCCCGGCTCAGGACGTGTGCCAGGTGATCTGGTCTTCGAGGGGGACGCGCGCGGTGCGGAAGGTGTTGATGGGGTGGGCCAGGTCGGGGTGGCCGAAGGAGATGCCGAAGACGACCTTGCGGGTGTCGGGGATGTCGAAGTAGTCGCGGATGAAGTGGGCGTAGGAGGCCAGGGCCGCTTGGGGAGCGGCGCCGAGGCCGAGAGCTTGGGCGCCGAGGAGGAAGTTCTCGAGCCAGAGGCCGCAGTCGATGGCGCCGTAGATGCCGAGGTCTGCCTCGGAGGTGACGATGGCGACGTGCGGGGCGTCGAAGAATTCGAAGTTGCGCACCATCTGACGCATGGTCTTCTCGTGGTCGCCCTTGACGATGCCGACACTGTCGTAGAGCTGGAACCCGCAAGCCCGGCGGCGGTCGCGGTAGACACCCTCGTAGGAAGCGGGAAATTCGAAATCGGGTGTGCTGCCGACGGTTTGGATGTGGTCGAGCAGCCCCTTGCGGAACCGGTCGGTGCCTTCGCCGGTCGTGACCACGACCTGCCACGGCTGGGTATTGCACCACGAAGGGGTGCGCTGCGCGAGGGTCAGCAGCTGTTCGATGGTCGCGCGGTCGACCTGTTCGGGGGTGAACTGGCGGCAGCTCCAGCGTTCGTCGGCCAGCCGCGCAAGGGTGGCGAAATCGCTGTTGTCGTGGTCGGTCTGCGCCATCGCGCTGGCTCCCTCGGTACGGAGAACTGGTCTCATTTCGAGACTAACTTAGCAGTTGGGTCACCCGTGCGGAACCCGCCGACACCGCGAATCCAGGTGTCGGCGGGATCGTGGGGAATCTAGGCGCGCCGACGGGCCACAACGAAGATCGCTGTGCCGATGCCGACGAGCAGCGCCACGGCGGCGCCGATCAGGACGTAGACGGTCCACGGCTTGGAGGCAGTCGGCGAATCACTCACGGCCACCGGCTGTTGCGTTCCCGGCTCCGCACTGACACCGATGTAGGTCGGCCCGGGTTCGGGTGTGCCCGACACGGTGAGATCGAGCTGCACCGGAGTCGGCGGCATGGTCTCCGCGCCGCCCGGCGAGCCGAGCTTGACGGCGAGGTAATACCAGCCTGCCACCGACGCGCGCTCCACCTGCGCATCGGAGTTCTCCCGGTTGGCGTACCGGACCGGCACCGAGGCCAGGGTGAGTTCGGTGCTCGACGTCCCGGTGTAGACGGTGGTGTCGGAGTCGATCTCCCGGCCGAGCGGTGAGTACAACGAGGTCGCCACATTCGCGGCGGTTCCGTACTTCACCCCGTCGGTCTCCGCGAAGCGCACCCGGTAGGCCAGGCCCTGACCCCAGTCGAGCCGCACCCGGTAGAAGACGTACTCACCGGGCTGCACGGTGTCGCTGTAGTTGCCGCTGCCCGGCAGCGTCGAGGCGACCGTGAACGAGCCGCCACCGGTGATCGGCTGTGGGGTACCGGCCTGGTCGGTGAACGTGACCGGTGTGGTCGCCGCGGCGGGGCCGGGATCGGTGACGCCGGGTTCGATGCCGACGAGGACCTCGATCGGCAGGCGGGCGGGCGAGCCCTTGGACACGAGGTCCCAGTTGAGCTCGAAGTAATAGCGCCCCCCGCCTTTACATTTGGCGGAGTTGCCGCCGGTGGGTTCCTGGGCCGCTCCGTCGAAGGCCTTGGCGACGGTGAGCGCGACGCCATCGCTGGCCGAGCCGCCGAGTTCCCGTTCCCGGACATTGCAGTCGATGCCGTCGCGCCCGAAGACGCGCAGTTCCAGCGCGTTCATGTCCTCGGATTGGGAGATGTCCTTCTGCCGGGGGAACGAGACGATCCCGGTGAAGTAGGCCGTGGCACCCGCGGGCACGTCGACCGCGTAGAACCGCTTCTGCCGCTGGCCGATGGTGTCGAGGTACTGGCCCGGCTTCGCGGCCGGGGCGGTGCTGTATTCGTCGGTGCCGGTGATGGGCGTGCCGGTGGCCTGGTAGTTGCGCAGGGCGGCCGAACTCACCCGCGGCAGAATGCGTTCCAGCGCGGCGCCGTCGGCGGCATCGCTGTAGGTACCGCCGGTGGCCTGCGCCATACAGGTGAGCTGGGCGCGCGCCTTGTCATCGACGGCGAACCCGATCGAATGCACGATCAGGTCGAGGCCCTGTTGCTTCAGTTCCTTGGCGACCTCGCACGGGTCGGGTGGGGAACAGGTGTCGTCACCGTCGGAGACGAGCACGATCGAGCGCGGCCCGGTAGCGGGCAGTGCGTCGGCGGCCTGGCGCAGCGCGGTGCCCATCGGGGTCCAGCCGCGCGCGTGGATGCCGTCGACCGCGGCGGTGAGGGCGGGCTTGTCGATGGTCTTCGGCTGTCGCAGCACCTGGACGTCGCGGCAGCCTGCCGCCTTGTCCGCCTCGGAATTGCTGGTGCCGGTGCCGTAGGTGGTGAGTCCGACCGAGGATTCGGCGGGGGCCGAGGCGACGAAGCTGCGGACCGCCCGCTTGGCGGAATCCATCATGGTGCCGCCCTGATCGGGGCGCTCCATCGAACCGGAGGCGTCCAGGATCAGCATGGTCGGCGCGTATTGTCCGGGGTCGGCCTTGGCCGGGGCCGGGAGTGACGCGGGCAGCACGGTGAGGGCTACGGCGGTGAGTGCGGCGGTCAGCGTGCTGAGTCTCGGCATCGTCCTCGGCTTCGGTGCAGCGGGGTGAAACCGGACGAACGTTACCCATCGCCCGGTGGCCGCTCTACCCCTGTTGAAGTGGTGCAACCCACTGTTTGAAACACTCGATCGCGTTTACGCAGGTGAGGCTGTTGCGCTGGGTCCCGGCTCGTGCCTGCGGTGCATCGAGGCAGTTCCGGGGCACAATCGATCGCATGGCTTTGCAGGCCCGCGACGCGCAGGAGCGCAAACGGCACGGCAGGCACTACACGCCACCGGACCTCGCGCGGTTCCTGGCGCGACGGGCGCTGCGGTATGTGCCACGCGACGCGACGCTGCGTGTGCTCGATCCGGCCTGCGGGGACGGCGAGCTACTCCTGGCGGTGTATCGGGAAATCGCTTCGAGCACACCGGATGTCGCGGTGCACCTCACGGGGTATGACCTGGATCGGCAGGCCATCGACGAAACCGCCGCGCGGGCCGCCGCGCTCGGCGTCGAAATAGACTGCCGTGCAGGCGATTTTCTCGCAGCTTCGGATCAGCTGGCCGACGGCTCGTTCGACTTGATCATCAGCAATCCGCCGTATGTCCGGACCCAGCAGCTGGGCGGCGCGACGGCCCAGCTGCTGAGTAAACAGTTCGGCCTACGCGGGCGGATCGACCTCACCCACCCCTTCGTGGCCATCGCGCCGCGGCTGCTCGATACCGGGGGAGTACTCGGATTGCTCTGTGCCAACCGGTTTCTCACCACGCGGGCCGGGGCGAACCTGCGTCGGATCCTCACCGGTGAACTGACACCGGTGGAGCTCTACGACCTCGGTGACACCAAACTCTTCACCGCCGCGGTGCTGCCCGCGATCACCATCGCCCTGCGCGCCACCGGCCCACCCGACTGCCGCTATGTCTCGGTCTATGAGGAACTGGGAGTCGAACCCGACTGCACGACCGAGCTTTTCGACGCGCTGGCAGGCGAGGATGCCTGTCTCGTCGGCGCCGGGGGGCGGGTGTTCGCGGTGGAGGTCGGCGTGTTGGCGACGGGTGAAGCGCGCGAATCCGCGACCATCGCGACGCTCCCGGCAGATGGGCCACCGGTGGCCGACCAGCCCCGGTCGGCGAGTGTGCCAGTCGGCACGCCCGCCGACTCGGGAACAGTCGACGATGGCCGGTCCGACCGTCACGGTGACACCGCTTGGCGCATGTCGCGCCCCTCGGTCGATCACTGGCTCGGCCGGATCGCCGATCGCACCTGGCATTCGTTCGGGGAGGCCACGCGAATCAGGGTGGGGATCAAGACGACGGCGGATCGGGTGTTCATCTCGGACCGGTGGGAGCAGATGGATCCGACGCCGGAGCCGGAACTGTTGCGGGAGTTGATCACTCACCACGATCTGCAACCGTGGCGCGTCGCGATGGCGCGTGGCACGAGGGTGCTCTATCCCTACGATCTGCTCGAGCCCCGGCGGACCCCGATCGATCTTGCCGAGTTCCCCTGTGCGGCGGAGTATCTACGGTCCCACGAACAGGTGCTGTCGGGCAGGCGCTACGTCCTCGACGGTGGCCGCAAGTGGTTCGAGATCTGGGTGCCGCAGCGCCCACACCTCTGGGGCGCACCGAAATTGGTGTTCCCCGACATCAGTGAACGTCCACGATTCGCCCTCGATCGGTCGGGCGCGGTCGTCAACGGTGACTGCTACTGGATCTCGCTCACCGACCTCGGCGCGGGCCGAGCGGCCACCGACCTGGCGTATCTGCTGATGGGTGTGGCGAATTCGGCGCTGGGGCTGCGGTTCTACGACGCTGTCTGCGGTAACCGGCTGTATTCGGGCCGTCGCCGCTGGATCACCCAATACGTAGCGCGACTGCCGCTGCCCGATCCTGCCGGTGCTGCCGCGGGCGAGATCGTGCGGAGGGTGCGCGCGCTCCTGGAAGAGGGTGTACCGGTCGCTGACTCGGGCATCGATGAGGTGGTGGCGGCGGCGTTCGGGGTGTCAGTGGATATCGCGGATGCCGACCATCGGTAGCAATGTGCGCCGCGCGAACTCCCGTCCAGCCTCCGGATCGTCGAGCGGAATGAGCCCGTCCGGGGTCAGCGCCAGCGACAGGGCCAGTCGCGCCATGATCTCGGCGACCAGATCGGGATCGAATTCGGGCACCTGCAGCTCGCGCAGCTTCTCGGCCAGATACGCGCGCCCGACGGCGAGGATCGGTCCGGCCTCGGTGGTGAGCCGGGGCAGAATGATCTCCGGTTCGGTGCTGAGCAACCGGCGCAGCAGTTCGTTGCCCGCGATGGTGGTGACGAAGGCGACGAAGATCTCGACGAGCTGTTCGTCGGGTTCGGTGACGGCGCGTACCCGCTCGTCGATCTCGGTCACATAGCGCTGCGCCTCGCGCACGCCGACAGCTTCGACCAGCTCGTTCTTGGATTCGTAGCGCCGGTAGAGGGTGGCCGGGCTGATGCCGGCCCGCCGCGCGATCTCGCCCATGCTCGTGCGTTTGATGCCGAAGTCCAGAAACGCCGACAGCGCACTGTCGAGCAGCTTCTCCCCGTCGGTGACGGGTTTCTCGAGTATCCGCGCGAGGATCGACGAAACGGTAGGCATTACCCCATTATCCCTGTGGGGGCAGATCCAATGCGGCCATCTCCTGCTCGATCGCATTGGCCGCGAAATGAACTCCGCGAGAGCGGAGTTCGTGAACGCGGGATTGGAGTGCTTCGATGCCGCCTGGCTGGGCGGCGATATCGGCCACGCTGAGCCGTCCTGCCGCTCGGCGCACACCGGAATGCACGTATGCCACCGTGATACCTCCTGCCTCGCGTATCCGGGCCGATCGCTGATCTCATGATCGCCACGCAATACGCAGGACAAATGCTATCAGGGATACCTACTGGACACTTGCTCAGTGTGATGGGTCACAACACCTCGGCGTCGCGATGGTTGGTCAGATTGTGCAGATACACCGCCGCATTGAGCTTGATCCCGTCCTGCTGGGCTGAGGTGAGCTCGCGCCGCACCTTGCCCGGCACGCCGGCCACGAGCGAGCCGGGTGGAATCTGCGCGCCCTCGGGAATCAGCGCATTGGCCGCGATCAGGCTGCCCGCGCCGATCACCGCGCCGTTGAGCACCGTCGCGCCCATGCCGACGAGAACATCGTCGCCGATGGTGCAGCCGTGCAGAATCGCATTGTGTCCCACCGAGACTCCGGTGCCTACGGTGAGCGCGAAACCGGGGTCGGCGTGCAACACGCAGCCGTCCTGGATATTGGTGCGTGCGCCGATGCTGATCTGTTCGAGGTCGCCGCGCAGCACCGCCGAATACCAGACTCCGACCTCGGCGCCCAGGCGCACCCGGCCGATCACGGTCGCGGTCGGCGCGATCCAGGCAGTGTCGTCGATCTCGGGAGTGAACCCGCTCACCTTGATGATCATGAACGTCATTATTGCGCCGTACCGCGGAACTGCGCTCGGTGGGCCGTCGGAGATGTACCGAGCATGCGGTGGAAGTGGTGGCGCAGGCTCACCGTGCTGCCGAAACCGGTGTCGCGCGCGACCCGGTCGACGGTGTCGTCGGTCGATTCCAGCAGCAGCCGGGCATGGTCGATGCGCTGCTGGAGCAGCCACTGCTGGGGGCTGGTGCCGGTGCGATCGCGGAAGCGGCGGGTGAAGGTGCGCCGCGACATCAGCGCCTCGCGTGACCAGTTGTCGAGGTCGACGGCGGTGTCGAGGCGGGCGCGGGCCCAGGCCATCGCGCATTCGATCGGGTCGTCGGGGTCGTCGTCGGGCACCGCGATCGGGATGTACTGCGCCTGCGAACCGTGCCGGTGCGGGGCGGTGACCAACGCTCGCGCCAGCTCGGTGGCGGCGCGGGCGCCGAGGTCGGTGCGGACGATGTGCAGGCAGCAGTCCAGTGCCGCGGCGACGCCGGCGGAGGTGATCACGTCGCCCAGGTCGCTCCACAGGGTGTCGGCGCGCACGTTGACCGCGGGATAGGCCAGGGCGAGGGCGTCGGCGGCGGCCCAATGGGTGGTGACGTCGCGCCCGTCCGCGAGGCCGGTCGCCGCGATCGCCCAGGAGCCGAGACACAGGCCGATCAGCCGGGCGCCGTTCGCGTGGGCGGTGTGCACCGCCTCGTTCAGCGCGGGCGAAATCCCTTGGTCGCGTACCCATCCGGGAAAGACCACCAGATCGGCGGTGCTGACGATGTCGAGGCCGTGCCGGACGGTGATGTCGAAACCGGCTGCGGTAGCGAGTGTTCCGGGTACCTCGGCGCATACCCGCACGTCATAGGGCGACGCGCAGTCGACGCCGGCGCCGGATCTGCCGAACACCAGGGTGGGCACCGACAGGTGGAACGGGCTGATTCCGTCGAACGCGATCACGGCCACCGAGGTCATGGCCCGATCTTATCGGTGTACGGCCTGCAGGCCACTGTCCGGGCGCCGCTCGCTCGGCGAAAGTTGTCGGCATGACCGAGATGATCACCCGCCCCGCCCTGGCAGCCGCCCTGCATATCGGCGGCCCGACCCTGCGCTTCCGCTACGGCGGACTGACCTGGCTCACCGATCCCACCTTCGACGAGCCCGGCGACTACCCGGGGCCGATCACTCTGCACAAGCTCAGCGGTCCGGCGGTGCCGGTCGAGGAGATCGGGACGATCGACGTCGTGCTCCTCTCGCACGACCAGCACGCCGACAACCTCGACAACGCGGGTCGCGCGCTGCTCGCCGAGGTCGACACTGTTCTCTCGACCCCGGACGCCGCGGGCCGGATCGAGGGTGTGCGCGGGCTGGTGCCGTGGGAGACGGTGACCGTCGGCGCGGTGGAGATCACCGCGGTGCCCGCGCTGCACGGGCCGCAGGGGTGCGAGCCGTTCAGCGGTGTGGTCACGGGATTCGTGTTGCGCGCGCCGGGTGAGTCCACGGTGTACGTCTCCGGCGACAACGCGTCGGTGGAGTTGGTGGAGCAGATAGTCGAGCGGATCGGGCGCATCGATGCCGCGGTGCTGAACATCGGCGGGGCCAATGTGGGGCGGTTCGGCGACAGCGATGTCACGTTGAACGCCCGCACCGCGGTCGCGGCCGCCGCGGTGCTCGGCGATGCCGTGATCGTGGCTGTGCACGCGGAGGGCTGGGGTCACTTCAGCGAGTCGCTGGATTACCTCGAGCGCACCTTCGCCTACGCCGATCGCGCGCATCAACTGATCGTGCCGGTGCGGGGTGAAATGTTTTCGGTGTGAGCGGCGATCAATGAATAGTTCTGCTATCTAACAGCTTTCGTCGACCCGCACCTGACCCGTCAGGTGCGGGTCTGTGGTCTGAGGAGAAGAAAATGTTGCGGAAGTTACTGCGGGGCAATCAGTTCCGGGTGCTGCTCGGTGTGCTGATGGCCTTGGTGGTGTTCGCTGTCAGTGCGTGTTCGTCGGACGGCGGCGATTCCGGTGATGCGGGATCGAGTTCGGTGTCGAAGACCTCGGTGACCTCGGTGACCTCGGTGACCTCGACGACGTCGGTGACGCCGACGAGTTCGCCTGCGGCATCGACCGATCCGGGTGGTTCGGGTGGTGGATCGGCGCCCGAGTCGTCGTACTATCACTCGCCCACCCCGGCTGCGCCGGGCACGCCCGCGCAGGGGGAAATCCCGCCAGGGCACACCTGTGTGCCCGGCCCGGAGTGCGGAACGGATTCCTGCGGTCACAACGAATGCGGCATCCCGCCCGGCCACACCTGTGTGCCCGGCCCGGAGTGTGGAACAGATTCCTGTGGTCACAACGAGTGCGGTGAAACGGTCCCGCCGGCCACGACAACCGTTGCCCCGACTACCACTACGGCAGCCCCGGTGACGACGACGGCGCAAACAACAACTCCGCCGACGACCACCACCGTTCCGGCGACGGCTCCGGAAACCACCTCGAGCCCGGCTGTTCCGGCCCCGGCGTAATCGAGTCGGCCGCGACACGCGATCGCGGCGGCGGCTGAGCTCCGGCGCAGGTCCTAGGCTTGCCGGATGACGCGAACGGGCGTACTCGTCGGGGTACCGACGGAGGTCAAGCCGCAGGAGTTCCGGGTGGCGCTCACGCCGGCGGGCGCCGCCGAACTGGTCGCGCACGGGCACGAAGTGCTCGTGCAGGCCGGTGCCGGTGCCGGGTCGGGATTCGCCGATGACGACTACCGGGCCGCGGGTACGCGGATCGCGGCCGACGCCGATCAGGTCTGGGCTCGGTCGGATCTGGTGGTGAAGGTGAAAGAGCCTATCGCGCAGGAATATCCACTGATGCGCCGCGATCAGGTGCTGTTCACCTTTCTGCATCTGGCGGCGTCGAAGGAATGCACCGACGCGATCCTGGCCTCGGGGATCGTCGCCATCGCATACGAGACGGTGCGCGGGGCCAACGGATCACTGCCGTTGCTCGCACCGATGAGCGAGGTGGCGGGCAAGCTGAGCGCCCAGGTCGGGGCCTATCACCTGATGGCGCCGATGGGTGGCGGCGGTGTGCTGCTCGGCGGCGTGCCCGGGGTGCGACCGGCCGACGTGGTGGTGCTCGGCGGCGGCGTCGCGGGAACGAACGCGGCGAGTATCGCGGTCGGGATGGGCGCCAGGGTGAGCGTGCTCGACACGAATCTGGCGCGGTTGCGTGAACTCGACGCACGCTTCGCCGGCCGGGTGGGCACCCTCGCCTCGCACGCACTCGAGATCGAAAAGGCCGTGGTCGCGGCAGATCTGGTGATCGGGTCGGTCCTGGTACCGGGGGCAAGGGCGCCGAAATTGGTATCCGACGAACTCGTCGCGCGGATGCGGCCCGGCTCGGTACTCGTCGACATCGCCGTCGATCAGGGCGGTTGCTTCGCCTCCACACGGCCGACCACGCACGCGAATCCGACCTTCCCCGTGGCCGATTCGCTGTTCTACTGCGTGGCGAACATGCCGGGCGCGGTGCCGCACACCTCGACCGTGGCACTCACCAACGCGACTCTGCCGTTCGCGCTGGTGATCGCCGACAAGGGCTGGCGCGGAGCATGCGCCGCCGACCCCGGACTGGCCGCCGGGCTCACGGCAGTCGAGGGCAAGCTGTTGTCCGCCGAAGTCGCGGCCGCGCACGGGTATTCGCTCGGGGCATAGCGGCGGCTATTCGCCACCGCCCAGGTACCAGTCCGGCGCGCCCTCGGTGGGCAGGTCGCGAAGCTTGTCGGGGTTGCGGACGATATTGATCGCCACGACGCGACCGGCGTCGATGACGAACGAGAAGACGCCCATGTTGGTGCCGTCGAAGACGATCAGGCCGGGCAAACCGTTGACCAGCACCGCCCGGCCCCAGCCGTTCGCGGTGTTGTACCAGCCGAGCAGCATCTTGGCGATGAGCTCCGCGCCGCGCACCGGCTGACGGATGGCGGGCACCTTGCCGCCGCCGTCGGCGGTGAGCACCACGTTCTGGTCGAGCACGCCGAGCAGCGAACTCAGATCACCCGAGCGCCAGGCCAGCGCGAACGCCGAGACGACCTTCTCCTGTTCGGCCGGCGACGCGGGAAAACGTGGGGTGCCGTTCTCGACGTGCTTGCGGGCGCGGGAGGCGAGCTGACGGACCGCGGCGGGAGTGCGCCCGACTACCTCGGAGACCTCGGGGCCGCTCATGCCGAACACGTCTTGCAGCACGAACGCGGTGCGTTCGGCGGGCGACAGCGACTCGAGCACGACCAGGAGCGCGGTGGTGACACGTTCGTCCTGGGAGATGCGGTCGGCTGGGTCGTCCCAGGAAGTGACTTCCGGTTCCGGCAGCCACTCGCCCACGTACTGTTCGCGGCGGGCGCGCGCGGACCCGAGCTGGTCCAGGGCGAGGCGGCCGATGACGGTGGTGAGCCAGGCACGCAGGTTGTCGATCTCGTCGGCCTTGCCCGCGTCGAACTGCCGTTGCAGGCGCAGCCAGGCGTCCTGCACCACGTCTTCGGCGTCACTGATGCTGCCGAGCGTGCTGTAGGCGAGTCGGCGCAGGTAGGGGCGATGTTCCTCGAAGCGTCGGGCCAGTTCGGCCTGATCGAGAGGCTGCGGTGAGGTCATGGTGTGCGCCCGTTCGGTTGATCTTGCTCGGTCCCGGCGAGTCTAGAAGTGCCGTCACAGTGATGACGAACCAGCGGTCGCCGGTGTGACATCCCCGCCGCCCGCTACCCTCGGCCGGTGCGGAAAACGACGTCGACGGCGGCCGGGCTGGTGCTGGGATTCGTGCTCGATCGGGTATTCGCCGATCCACAGCGGTGGCATCCCGTGGCCGGATTCGGTTCGGCGGCAGCGGCATTGGAGCAGGTGACCTACGCCGACGATCGGTCGGCCGGGGTGGTGCACGAGATCGTCGCGGTCGGATCTGTGCTGGGGATCGGGGTGATCGGCGCTCGGGGTGGCCTGTTGGCTACGGCGTTGGCGACGTGGACCGCGCTCGGTGGGCGGAGTTTGGCGCGGGCCGGGCAGGCGATGGCGGATCGGCTCGACGCAGGCGATATCGAGGGGGCGCGCGAGCTGCTTCCGTCGTTGTGTGGGCGGGATCCTTCCGTGCTCGATGCCGACGGGTTGGCTCGGGCCGCGCTGGAATCCATCGCCGAGAACACGTCGGACGCGACGGTGGCGCCGCTGATGTGGGGCGCGGTCGCCGGAGTTCCTGGGCTGCTCGGGTACCGCGCAGTCAACACACTCGATGCGATGATCGGGTATCGGAACGAGCGGTACGAGAACTTCGGCTGGGCCGCCGCTCGCACCGACGACATCGCCAACCTGATCCCCGCCCGCGTCACCGGCCTGCTCACTGCCGCCCTCGCCCCGCTGGTCGGCGGCACTGCGATGGCGTCGCTTCGCGCATGGCGGCGTGACGCGGCCAAGCACCCGAGCCCCAACGCCGGCGTCGTCGAGGCGTCGATGGCAGGCGCCCTCGGCATCCGCCTCGGCGGGCTCACGCAATACCGATACGGCACCGAACTGCGTCCCACTCTCGGCGACGGACCGACACCGACCACCGCGGACCTGCGCCGCGCGGTACGGATGTCGACGGCGGTACAGGTCGCCGCGGTTGGCCTCGCGGGCGTGATTGCGACGGTGCGGGGTAGGTGACAGCCGCCCGCTGAACAGCGGGGGAGGCGGTTCAGTTGCGGCCGTAGCGGTCGGCTAGTCGGGCCTGGGTGGTGGGCTTGGCTGGGGGGTCTGTGGTTGATGTGGGCGTCGTCGGCGCAGACGGTTGGGTTCGGTCTCGGCGGCGGGCTCGGAGTTCGGCTACTACGAAATAACCGAGGCCCAACGGAGCCATCAGGCCGAAGGCGAGCCATTGGAGGCCGTAGGAGAGGTAGGGGCCCGCGTCGAGTTGGGGCAGGGGAGTGGGGGTGAAGGCACCTGGCTGGTTCGCTGCCAGCTGGAGGTAGCCGCCCTTGTCGGTGCCGGTCGGGATGGGGGTGAGGGGAGTGCCGAGGACGGTGGATTCCTGGGTGGTGTCGACCGTGTACACCTGGCGGTAGCCGTCTTGGGTGCTCGGAGTCTTGTCGGGGACCACGCCCTCGGAGGCGCGGACTCGGGCTTCGATGCGTTGCGGGCCCGCGGGTGGGTCCGCGATCGCGGGTGGGCGGGTGCCGTCCACGGAGGCAACCAGGCCGCGGTCGACCAGGAGGGTGCGGCCGTCGTCGAGGCGGAAGGCGGCGAGGACCGCGTAGCCGGGGGCACCGTCGAGGTGGCGGAGCCGGACCAGGACGGTCGACTCGGGGACGAAGGTGCCCGTCGCGGTCACCTTGCGCCATTCGGTGTGGGTGCCGGTGTCGCCGTCGAGGACATCGGTGACGGCCACGGGGTCGGCTTGCACGGAGTCGGCGATCAGCTGGTTGCGGTGCTCGGTGCTGTCGTTCTTGCCGAGCTGCCACGGCGCCAGGACCGTGAAGCACAGGTAGGCGAAGGCGGCGACGATCACCGCGAGGATCAGCCAGCTGGGGCGCAGCAGGAAGGTGAGCTTGCGCATCAGAGCTGCACGCCGGCGGGGTTGCGCGCGTCCAGTTCGGCGTGGACCCAGTCGAGCAGGCCGGGGATCGCGGCTTCGATCTGGTCGCGAACCAGGTCGAAGCCGGACTGGTCGCCGTAGTACGGGTCCGGCACGTCGAGGTCATCGGCAGCGGGGTCGAAGCTGCGCAGCAGCCTGCGCTGGTCGGTGGGGACGCCGCGGTGCGCGAGCTCGCGGTCGTGCCCGGTGTCCAGGGCGATGATCAGATCGGCGTCACTGTGCTCGGGACCGAAGGTCGCCGCGGTGTGCTCGGTCGGGTAGCCGGCGCGGCGCAGGGTCGCCTCGGTGCGCGGGTCGGCCGCATCGCCGACATGCCACGAACCGGTACCCGCGCTGCTCACCCGCACCCGGTTCGCGAGACCGGCCCGGTAGAGGTGCGCCTCGAACATCTTCGCGGCCATCGGTGACCGGCAGATATTGCCTGTGCAAATGAACGAGACATGTAGTGGACCCACAGGAGCATTGTCGCCCGTGGCGCCGAATCGCCGCCACGTAGGGTGTTCAGTTGTGCTCGAGGACTCCGTCGACCCCGCGATGTTGCGCCACCACGGCGACGTGGAGGCGCGCCCGGGCATGCTCGATTTCGCGGTGAACGTCCAGGGCGTCGCCCCACCCGCCTGGCTGCGCGCCCGCCTTGCCGCCCGCCTCACCGACCTCGGCCGCTATCCCAGTTCCGACGACGACCGCACCGCCCGCGTCGCCGTCGCCGCCCGCCACGGCCGCTCGCCGGACGAGGTGCTGCTGCTGGCAGGCGCCGCCGAGGGGTTCGCGATGCTGCCCCGCCTGGCGCCCCGCCTCGCCGCCGTCGTCCACCCGTCCTTCACCGAGCCGGAACTCGCACTACGCGAGGCGGATGTCCCGGTCACCAGGGTGATCCTGGAACGGCCGTACACCCTCGACCCCGCCCTGGTCCCCGACGAAGCCGACCTCGTGGTCGTCGGCAACCCCACCAACCCGACTTCGATCCTGCATCCCGCCGAGACGATTGAGGCACTTCGCCGGCCCGGCCGGATCATCGTGATCGACGAAGCCTTCGCCGATGCGGTCGTTGCGCCCGCCGACATCGCTGACGAGAGCACCGCATCCGGTGCGATGCCGGCGGGCCGGGTCGCTGATGAACCGGAGTCGTTGGCCGGTCTCTCGGCCCCCGATGTCATCGTTCTCCGCAGCCTCACCAAGACGTGGGCACTGGCCGGTCTGCGTTGCGGCTACGCGCTCGGTGCTCCCGATGTCCTGGCCCGCCTCGCACATGGTCGCCCGCACTGGCCGCTCGGCACCCTCCAGCTCGAGGCGATCATCGCCACCGCCGAACCCGCCGCCGTCGCCGAATCCCGGCAGCACGCACACCGCATCGCCGCCGACCGCACCGCCATGATCGACCGCCTCACCGCGCTCGGCCTCGACGTCCACACCCCGGCCACCGGGCCCTTCCTGCTGCTGCGTGTCCCCGACGGCGCTCTGCTACGCAAGCGCCTCGCCGACCGCGGCATCGCGGTCCGCCGCGCCGACACCTTCCCCGGCCTCGGTCCCGACCACCTCCGCGTAGCGGTTCGTGGCGCCGCCGAAGTCGACCCGCTGATCGACGCGCTGAACGCGGCACTGTGGTGACCCCCACGACGACCATTCCCACGCAACGAAGGAGGCGGCGGTGACCGACCTGGCCGAACTGATCGGGGTGCTCGACGCGGCGTACCCGCCGAGACTGGCCGAATCGTGGGATTCGGTGGGGCTCGTCTGCGGTGACCCCGCGCAGGAGGTCACCAAGGTGGTGTTCGCCGTCGACGCGACCGCCGCGGTTGTCGACGAGGCGATCGGTTGGGGCGCACAGGCTTTGGTCGTGCATCATCCGCTGCTGCTGCGCGGGGTCGACACCGTCGCCGCCGATACGCCGAAAGGCGCACTGCTGCACCGGTTGATCCGATCGGGTTGTGCCCTGTTCGCCGCCCACACCAACGCCGACTCCGCCGACCCGGGCGTCTCCGACGCGCTCGCCGCGGCCGTCGGCCTCACCGTCACCGGCCCGCTGGATCCCAAACCGCTTGCCTCCGTGGACAAATGGGTCATCCAGGTGCCCCAGACCCACACGGCTTCCTTGATGTCGGCCTTGTTCACGGCGGGCGCGGGCGCGATCGGCGACTACCGCGAAGCCGCCTGGTACACCGCGGGCACCGGCCAGTTCCTGCCGATCGCGGGCGCCGCCCCGGCGATCGGCGCGATCGGCACCGTCGAAATCGTCGCCGAGGACGCTGTCGAGGTGGTCGCGCCCCCGACCTCCCGCCTCGCCGTACTCGCCGCCCTGCGCGCCGCCCACCCCTACGAGGAACCCGCCTACCACGTCACCGAACGCGCACCCCTGCCGTCGGCACTCGGCATCGGCCGCATCGGTGAACTCCCACAGCCCGAAACCCTGCGCGAATTCACCGCCCGCGTCGGCGTCGGCCTGCCCCGCACCGTCTGGGGCGTGCGCGCCGCGGGTGATCCCGATCGCGTGATCGAACGAGTCGCGGTCTGCGGCGGTGCGGGCGACTCCTACCTCGACAAAGCCATCCGCGCGGGCGTCGACGCCTACCTCACCTCCGACCTGCGCCACCACCCCGTCGACGAACACCTCCGCCGCGGTGGCCCCGCCCTCATCGATGCCGCGCACTGGGCCACCGAGTTCCCCTGGTGCGGCCAGGCCGAACGGTTCGTCAACACCGCCCTGCCCGCGGTGCGGACCCGCGTCTGCACCCTGCGCACGGACCCGTGGACGGTCAGCGGCTAGTTCCTCGCCGCCGGTACCTCGATGTCTCCGGGTCATGGCGTGATCACACCCTGCGGCGCGGTACGGTTGATCGATCCATCCGTCCACCGTGTTGTAGGAGTTCGTGCGCGTTGAATGTCGAACCGTCGGTCCAGACCAAGCTGTTGCAGCTCGCAGGTGTCGATGCCGAGTTGACGCGCATCGCCCATCGCCGTTCCGCGCTGCCGGAGCAGCAGGAAGTGGCACGACTGGCGGCCGAGCGCAACGGCTACAAGGACGCGGCCGTGGCGGTGGAGATCGGCATCGACGATCTGGACCGCGACATCCGCAAGCTCGAGGGTGAGGTCGACGCCGTCCGCAAGCGCGAGGACCGCGACCGCGGCATGCTCACCGCGGGCACCGTCGCCGCCAAGCAGCTCTCCGAGATCCAGCACGAACTCGGCAGCCTGGAGCGTCGCCGCTCGGTGCTCGAGGACGAGCTGCTGACCGTGATGGAGCAGCGCGAGGCGATGCTCGCCGACCACGACCACGCGGGTGCGCGGCTCAGCAAGGCCGACCACGACCTCGAAGACGCCGAACGCCTGCGCGATGAGGCGATGGCCGATCTCGAAGTGGCGCAACAGCGTTGCGAGAAGGATCGCTCCGAGCTGATCGGCCTGTTCCCCGCCGAGCTGATCGCCGTCTACGACAAGCAGCGCGCGGCGCACGGTGTCGGCGCGGCCCTGCTGCAGGCTCGCCGCTGCGGCGCCTGCCGGATCGAGATCGACCGCGGCGAGATGCAGCGCATCGCCAAGGCCGCGCCCGACGCGGTCCTGCGCTGCCCGGAGTGCAGCGCGATCATGGTGCGTACCAAGGAATCGGGGCTGTGATCGCGGCGGTGCGCCGATGAGCGAGGTGATCGTCGAAGCCGATGGTGGCTCGCGCGGCAATCCCGGCCCGGCCGGTTACGGTGCGGTGGTGTTCGCCGCCGATCACGTGCGGGTGCTCGCCGAACGCAAGGAGTTCATCGGCGTCGCCACCAACAATGTGGCCGAATACCGTGGTCTCATCGCGGGTTTGGCGGCCGCGGCAGAGCTGGGCGCGCGGGTTGTCACGGTGCGCATGGATTCCAAACTCGTCGTCGAACAGATGTCGGGTCGCTGGAAGATCAAGCACGCCTCGATGATTCCGCTCGCCGAGCAGGCGCGGGCACTGGTCGCCGGCTTCGATCGGGTGAGCTTCACCTGGATTCCGCGCGCCGAGAACTCACATGCCGATCGGCTCGCGAACGAGGCGATGGACGACAGTGAGCTCACCGCGACCGTGCGTGAGGCCGTCGCCGCCGGGCATGCCCCCGGTGACCGAGTCGCCGTGCCGAAGACGGAATCGACTGGGGCGAACAAGTTCTCGCCCGGCTGGACCGGCGCCTTGGGGAAGCCGACCCGTCTGTTGCTGCTGCGCCACGGCCAGACGGCGCTGTCGGTGGAGCGCCGCTACTCCGGCCGTGGCAACCCGCCGCTGACCGACCTCGGTCGCGAGCAGGTCGAGCGTGCCGCGAAAATGCTTGCCGCCAAAGGCGATATCGCCGCCGTGGTGAGCTCCCCACTGCAGCGGGCCCGTTCCACCGCCGAAGCCGCCGCGACCGCCCTCGATGTGCCGCTGCGAATCCTCGACGGCCTCATCGAGACCGACTTCGGTGACTGGGAAGGTCTCACCTTCACCGAGGCCGCCCAGCGCGATCCGATCCTGCACAGCGACTGGCTCGGTGACTCCTCGATCCCCGCACCCGGCGGCGAGAGTTTCGATCAGGTGCGCGAACGCATCGAAGGGGTGCGCCGCGATCTGGTCGCGCTGTATCCGGGCCAGAACGTGGTGGTGGTCAGTCATGTGACCCCGATCAAGACCCTGTTGCAGTTGGCCCTCGGTGTCGGCCCGTCGCTGCTGTACCGCCTGCACCTCGACCTCGCGTCGCTGTGCATCGCCGAGTTCTATCCCGACGGTGGCGCCTCGGTGCGACTGGTCAACGACACCTCATACCTGTGAGCTAGCCCGATACCTGTGAGCTAGCCGGTCGTCACCCGGGCACGGTACGGTCGCCCCGGCGCACGGTCGGCGTAACGACGACGCCGCATCGCCCGACAGATTCTCGGGCGCGCGGATGCGCGGCTACACAGGAAAGGTACTTGATGAGGTTTCTACGGATGGCGGCGTTTGCGGCGGCCATCGCGGGGGTGCTTACCGCGTCCGCGGGCGCGGGTAGCGTGACGGCCGATCCGAGCGTGGTGCTCGGTGCGGCATCGGGCATCGTCTTCGACAACAACTCCGGTTGTTCGCTCACGGCCATCGGCCACGACGGCGCTGGCCGGCTCGTCGGTCTCACCGCGGGACACTGCGCGCCGACCGGTTCGCGCGTCGGTGCCGAGCAGGCGCTCAAGGCAGGCGTGATCGGTACCGTCGCGTATTCCGACGACGGCGACTACCTGGATTTCGCTGTGCTGCAACTGGATGCGTCGAAGGTACTGCCGGTGCGCACCATCGGCCAGACCACCGTCGCGGGGATCGGCGCCTCGCCGGGCCCCGGTACCATGGTGTGCTCGGACGGCCGCACCAGCGGTCGCAGCTGCGGTGTGGTGTGGGGTGAACTCGAAGGCACCTCGATCAACCAGTACTGCTCGCAGCCGGGCGATTCCGGCGGCCCCGTCGTCGTCGGTGACCGCCTCGTCGGCATGAACCAGGGCCGCCTCACCGGCCTCGGCCCTGTCGACTTCGACGTCCCCTGCACCGGCGGCGCCAACCCGATCCACTCACCCGCCTACTTCCAGCCCATCCAGGTGATCCTGGACGTGCTCAACCGCGCAGGCGGCGTAGGCGCGGGCTTCCAGCCCATCTGATCCACCGCGAAACCACAAGGGCGCAGCACCGTTTCGGTGCTGCGCCCTTCGTGCTCGTGCGATCAACGATGGTCGAGACCGCGCTCGTGCACGAGCAGCAGGCCGTAGGCGGCCACGGGCAGTTCAGGGGCGAAGGACCGACACCAGGAAGTCGGTCTGGTCGCGGACTACCTGCTCGAAGACATCGTCGAAGTACACATCGAAGTGGCCGACCGGATACTGCTTGACCACTGCGTGTTTGGTTCGTTCGGCGGCCTTGCGGGTCGGGCCCGCGGGGGCGATCGTGTCGTTTTCGGCGATCGCGTAGAAGACGGGGACCTTCAGGGACTTGGCGCGGCGGCCAGGGGAGTCGAAGAGGGTCGAGAAAGCGATGCGGGCACCGACTTTGGGGTCGTAGGTATCGCTCTCCTCGGCGAGTCTGCCGTAGCCCTCGGGGACGTCGGTGGCGCTCATCAACGCCGCGGAGCGTTTGCGCCCGGCCAGCCGGATGCGGATGGGTTTTCGGCGGATCGGGCCGAAGAGCAGGTCGGTGGCGGCGATGGTGGCGACCTTGGTCAGGCTGATCGGCCCCTTCGCCATCGACGACGCCCACCCGCTGGTGAACGGCACCTGGGCCACCACCGCGGCCAGGTAATCGTCGTCGGGCGCCACCGCGAGCACGTGCCCACCGCCGAACGAGGTGCCCCACAACGCGATCCGGGTGGCATCGAAGCCACGGATGCTACGCGCGTAGGCGATTGCGGCCTTCCAGTCCTGCCGCTGACGGGCGATGTTGAGTACCTGGCGAGGGGAACCCTCACTGGCGCCGAAATTGCGGTAGTCGAAGGCCAGCACCCCCATTCCCGCGGCGACGAACCGCCGCGCATACCGATCCAACCCCATCTCGCGGGTGGCCCCGAGCCCGTGTCCCATGATCACCAACGGCCGCGGCCGAGGCGCACCGTCGGGCAGGTAGAGCCACGCGGCGCACTGCTGGTCACCCGAAGGGAAACTGACGTCGACACGTTCCATGAGTCAATACCGTAGCGAGTACTCTGTACCGGCGGGCGAGTCGGCCGGGCGACCGCGGTGACGGGAACGGGCACGAACAGTGCCGCTGCCCGGTGCCGAGGAAAGTCCGGACTCCACAGAGCAGGGCGGTTGTTAACGGCAACCCGGGGTGACCCGCGGGACAGTGCCACAGAGAACAGACCGCCGCACGCGAGTGCGGTAAGGGTGAAACGGTGCGGTAAGAGCGCACCAGCGCCCCGGGTGACCGGGGCGGCTAGGTAAACCCCGCCCGGAGCAAGGTCGAAGGTCGCATCGGCAACGGTGCGGCTGCGCAGGTGTTCGAGGGCTGCTCGCCCGAGCCTGCGGGTGGACCGCTCGAGGCACCCGGCAACGGTGTGTCCAGATGGATGGTCGCCCCCCGATGCGAATCGGGGACAGGATCCGGCTTACAGGCCGGCTCGCCCGCCCACGAAACGAGAAGGCGGCGGTTCCCACGGGAACCGCCGCCTCGCTTCGCCGCAGAGGGCTCAGCACATCAGCTTGGACATCTGGTAGACAGCCGTGGCCTCTTCGGTGGTCGCGGCGGTGTCGCCGTTCTTGGCCGCCTTGATGATCGTGGCGATGGTGTCGGCCTCGGACTTGCCCGCCTTGATCTCGGAGCAGGAATGGTTCAGCACCGCGGCTACGGTGGCGTCGTCACGCCCCTGCGCCAGCTTGGGGAAGGCATTGCGGTAGCTCACCACGAACATGCCCGCCTTGCTTGCTTCGACCTGGAAGGTAGGCGCGGGGGTGGTGGAGGGGGCGGGGGAACCGGCGGAGGAAGAGTCGTCGCTGCAGCCGGCCAGAAGCAGGGCGAAGACGGTGGCGCTGGCCGCGATGGCGGCGGTAGTTCTACTCACGGAGCGGGATGCTAGCGGTCCAGGAAACACGCCGCTTCCCCTGTGGTTAACGGGAAGCGACATGTTCTGGATCGAAGCGGTGAGCTACCCCGGGTTAATCGCCAGTAGGTGCGCCCAATAGCTGGCCGCGTCCGGTCCGAGGATCGGCGACAGGTAATCGAAAATCAGCCACGACATACGTTCGCAAACTCCCATTTATCGACGTGAGTGCCGCACAACCCGGCAGCTGCCGAGTGCGCCGCCGCCACAGTAACAATTGCCCGTAATGTCGCCGCGTTCGTGTGTCGAGACGGCGAAATTGCGCGGGAACTCGCCGGGAACGTGAGCGAGGTCATAGAGTGATCGCCGTCGGCAGGGCTCGCTGCCACTTCCTCGGGCCCAACACATTCGATCGCGGAAGCAGGTCACATTTACATGCGGGTAGTTCGTTCCATTGTCGCCGGTGCACTGATCGCCGGAGCCGCTGCGGTTTTCGCAACGCTTGCCGCCGGTTCAGCGAGCGCGGTCGCGGTGACCCCGCTCGCAGGCGGGGTTCAGGTCGACCTCAGCCCGGCTGATACAGCCTGGGTGCACCAGTCCCGATTCGGCCTCACCGTGGCCGGTCTGCCGCATCCGTCGGCGGCCTCGTTCGGTCAGGCACTCGACGCGGCCGCGACCGTGTCCTCGGCCGTCCCCAACGGCCGGGTCACTTTCACGGTGTACGGCCCGCTCGATCAGCTCAACGGCACCATGCTCGCTCTGAAGTAGGACTCGCTACTCTGCGAAGATGGACTTCGAACACAGGACGAGTAGTTCGCAGGATCGGGGTCGGACCACTGGTCTCCAGCTCCATCAGCGGATCGTCTCGGCGCCGGTCGACTTCGGCGCCATCCGTTCCGAATTCGGATTGGCCTCGGAATATCCGTCCGAGGCCGTCTCCGAGGCCCGCGACGCGGTAGACGCGTTCGCGGGCACCCGGGTCGATCGGACCGATATCGAGTTCGTGACCATCGACCCGCCCAGCGCGCTGGATCTGGACCAGGCGCTGCATATCGAACGCACCCCCACCGGTTTCACCCTGCACTACGCGATCGCGGATCTCGGTGCGGTGATCGTGCCCGGCAGCGCGCTCGCCGCTGAGGCCGAAGTGCGCGGGCAAACTTTCTATCTGCCCGACGGCAATGTTCCGCTGCATCCGACGGTGCTGTCCGAGGGCACCGCGAGTCTGCTGCCCGGTGTCGACCGGCCCGCCGCGTTGTGGACCATCGAACTCGACAACGACGCGGTACCGCTGAGCTTCTCGGTGACGCGCGCGTTGGTGCGCTCTCGGGAGCGCTTCGACTACGCGCAGGTGCAAGCCGCTGCCGACGCCGCGACGCTGCATCCGTCCTTGATCGCGCTCCCCGAATTCGGGCGGCTGCGGATCGAGGCGGGGTTCGAACAAGGCGCCATCTCGCTGCGATTGCCCGCGCAGGAAGTGGTCTCCGCCGGTGACGGCTGGCGCCTGCAACTGGAGCCGAGGACCGACGCCGACGACTGGAACGAGCAGGTCTCGCTGCTCACCGGAATGTGCGCGGCGCGAATCATGGTGGAGCACAAGGGAATCGGCTTGCTCCGGACGATGCCTCCGCCGCCGGGCAGCGCGATCGAATCGATGCGGCGTACGGCAGCGGCACTGGGGGTCGAGTGGCCCGCCGAGGTACCCGTGGGGCGGATGCTCGCCGGACTCGACGCGAATACGCCCGCGGCGCTGGTGTTGATGTCGGAAGCGACCGGGCTGTTGCGTGGGGCGAGCTACACGCTGCTCGCCGAGCTCGACGATCCGTCGCCGGAGCAGTTGACGCACAGCGCGATCGGGGCGCCGTACGCGCACGTGACGGCACCGCTGCGGCGGTTGGCCGACCGGTTCACCACCGAGATCTGCCTGGCCTACAGTGCGGGGGCCGAGGTGCCCCAGTGGGTGGTGGACGGATTGAAGAGCGCCGCCGAGACGATGCGGCGCACTGATGCGGTAGCCAACAAGGTGGATCGTGCGTGCGTCGATCTGACCGAGGCCACTGTCCTCGCACCTCGAGTCGGCACCGAGTTCACCGCGGTGGTTCTGCGTGAGGCAAACGGTTCACGAGGCGCCGAGATCTTCGTCGCTGATCCGCCGATTCTCGGCCGCTGCGACGGGGCCCCGCCGGAAGGACGGACAGTACCGGTTCAACTGACGGTCGCCGACCCCGATACACGCACGATCACCTTCGCCTTCACCGCGGCCCGGCCACACTGATCGACTCTCGCCTCTCGTCAGCCCGTGGCTATAGTGGCCGCGGAAAGGGGTTTCGGGAGATGGGGGAATTCATGACGCCGTTCGGACCAGTACTTCACGGGGGCTCCGCGTGAGCACTCTGAGTACCGCAGAGCAGCAGGGGACCGCCGCGACGGGGGCACTCACTACGACACAGGTTTTGGCGTGGGAGCCGAACACCGTGACGGCTCAGGGGGTCGAGTGGTCAGCGCAAGCGGGCAAGCTGGCTGCCTTCGACGACGCTCAGTACCGTGCCGTGGATGCCACTCGGGACTATTGGCAGGGCAGCGCCGGCACGGCCATGCGAACCGAACATGAGCAAATACGAGCCAGCACAAACGTTTTCATCTCCGCCCTGCAAAACGGCGCCGCTGCGGCAGAGTCGGGTGCGGCTACTCTCGATGCTGCCCGCGCAGCCGTCGCCGCTTCGATCCGTACCGCGCAGACCAATGGCTACGAGGTCGCCGAAGACGGCACCGTAGTCATTTCGGCGAGCACCCATCAAACCTTGCTTTCGCAACTACCGGACGCGTCGTCGTATTCGATCGCCGCAGGAGCGCTGCAAGTCGACGCCGACGCCTCGACCGCCGTGGTGAAGCGGGCCTTGGAGCACGCGCGGAGCGCGGCGGAGTCGGTGGCGAGCGCGATCGAGAAAGCCTTCGCCGAACTGCCCGAGGGTGATTCGCCGATCCTGACCGACCTCCCGATCAGCCCGGCGCCGGTGAACGACGCAGCCCGCAGGGCGGCCGCGGCGGCCGCGTTCCGAAAGGTATTCGGCCGGGACCCGTCGAGCAATGTCGACTGGGAGACAGCTCTGGTGCTCAACCCCGAGAGCACCGACCCCAAGTACAAGGGCACCGACGCCGAGATCAAAGTCGTGCGCATCGAGCCGGTACCCGGACAGGGCGTGGTGCGTACTTCTCAATGGATCGAGCAGGAGAAAGTCTTCAATCTTCCGAAGGACCTGGGCGACAACAGGACCAACGACCCGAATTTCGATCCCGAGCATGCACGGGTCACCACCTATGTCGACTACGAGAACGGGATCGTCGTCATGCGCCAGAATCCCTCCGTCTCGGAAAACGGAGAAGTGGACGTCGAAGCGCCCGAAGCTCAGGTGTGGCAGGCCGCCGACGGATCGGTGCGGATCGACTACGACGCCGCCAACCCGCACTCTCCCGATCCGTCTGGAGTATGGACCGTCAACGGTGACCTCGTGTTCGTTCCAGGGCAGAACGGTGGCGATGTCACGGTGCACGGAAGCAGAACCGACTTTCCCTCGCTCGAGGTGTATCAGGAACGTCAAGACGGCAGCGTGAAAGAGGTCGCCGTGGATCCGGCTGTCACCGGCGGTGAGCATGGTCCGATCGCGAATCTGCCGTTCCATCATGAGATTCCGGGAACCGACGACAAGGTGTTCGACAAGTTCAAAGCCCTCCAGCAATTCCCGGAAGGCGACCCGGGGCCCGGCTATCCGGGAACCTATGACCTTCCGGGTACCAAGGCGGGCAGTGTCGACAATCCGCCGGTTGTCCGCAAGATCACACCGAGCGATTTGCCGCTGGCATGATCGGCGGAACCATGAGCTCGGCGGATCGCTATTGGATGGGCGCGACCCTTGTCTTCCCGGTGTTCTTCTGCGCCGTATTCGCGCTGTCTTTTGTCGTCGCAGCGCTGTTGACCGGGGTAGCCGGGCTCTCGGACGCGGTGGCTGTCCCCGCCGGGGCACTCGTCGGTGCGCTCGCGGTGGTTCCCACCGCCGCCGTTCTCGCCCGTCGGGGCGGTGCGCTCCGCGGAGCCGCGCTCGGCGTAGTCGTCGCGGGTGGGCTGAACCTGATCGTCGGGATAGCCGATGGCATCTGGTTCGGGTGAGGCGATGAGCGGATCGACATTCGGCCGGGTCGGATTCCTCGTCACGGCTGCCACATTCCCGGCCGCGACGCTGTATGCCCTCAGCTCGCACCACCCACCGGTTCCGGGGCCGATCTGGTTCGCCGTCGGCGTTGTCCTCTGGCTGGTCGCCCTCGCCATCCGCGGAATTCCTCGCCAAGTCGCCATCGGCATGCTGGTCGGGGCCACCGGACTACTGATTCGACAACTGCTCTACCCGTCGATTCTCGTGCTGGCCTTCGCGATTCCCGCTGCCGTAGTCTGCGCGGTTGTGAGCGCAGTGCGGCGCGGCCGACGTGGTCGGCGGGCGGAGGAAACCGGGGCATCGACGGCTGGCTAGCGTGATCCGGCCCGCCGCCGTCCACGAGGTCCGAAAGTCAGTCGCTCGCCGAAACGAAGGCGGCTGCTGCTGGGTAGCGGGATATCTCTTGGCCCGCGGCTGCTTCTTCGGTGTCGGCCAGGAGTTCGTAGATGGTTGCTGCTCGGCCGTGGGTGCCCACAGCTACCACCAGGATCGCTTCGCGGGATTCGACGGCGTCTCGGTGGTCGCCGAGGACGGATTGCAGGCGTTTGGCGCGGGTGCCGAGGTCGGCGGCGTCGGGGCCGAGGACGGTGGTCGCGGCCTCGCAGGAATACCGTAAACGCTTGGCGCCCTTGCGGATGTCGTGGAGCAGTTCCACGCGATCGGCGGGGGTGGCGGTGGGTTCGGCGAAGACCAGCTTGCGCAGGCGTTTGCGGTCGCGGCGCAGGACTCGGCCGAAGACATCGGTCGCGTTGTCGCGGGCGAGTTCCGGGGCGAGTGGGGGATCGGTGCGCCAGGTTTTCAGGACTTTGCGCAGGCGGCGGTAGCGCTTGTCATCGAGTGCGCTCAGCACCTCCGCGTGGGCATCGGTGTAGGCCTTGCGGGACGCGCCGACCAGGGAATCGGTGACCTCGGTCGGGACCGTGTCGTAGCCCGACAGCAGGTCGGTGAACCGTTCGGCGCGGACCTCGGCGTCGCGGGCCACGCCCAGCAGGTCGGCCAGCCACTTCAGCTCAGCTTCGGTGGCGGCGGACTCGTCGGCGTCGAACAGCGTGCGGTAGGAGCGCAGGACGCTGCGCAGCCTGCGCGTGGCCACCCGCATCTGGTGCACCGAATCGTAGGCATCGGCGCGAACGTCGGGCTCGGCGGCGAAAAGCCGGTCGATGTCCTCGCGTAGTGCCGCGACGACGGCTTTTCCGGCCTCGATCGCCATGGTGTCAGCCTCGCTTTCCGAACGTGTCGGTCGACTCCACCAGGTGGTGGGTGATGCCGGGCTCGTGCGCGGTGTGTCCGGCGTCCTCGACGATGTGCAGGGTCGAGGACGGCCACGCATTGTGCAGATCCCATGCGCTCACCGCGGGGCACACGATGTCGTGGCGGCCCTGCACGATCACGCCGGGGATGTCGGCGATCCGATCTATGTCTGCCAGCAACTGTCCCTCGTCCAGGAATCCGCCGTGGCGAAAGTAGTGGTTTTCGATCCGGGCGAAGGCGAGGGCGAAGCGTGCCTCGGCGGTTTCGGCGACCCGATCCGGTTGCGGGAGCAGCGAACTCGTCGCACCTTCCCACGTCGACCAGGCGACCGCGGCATCGAGTGCGACCTGCGGATCGGGGGAGTGCAGCAGCCGGTGATACACCTCGACGAGGTCGTCATCGCGTTCCCCGGCGGGCACCGGCGCCAGGAATTTCGCCCACTCGGCAGGGTAGACAGTGCCCGCGGCACCGTTGTAGTACCAGTCGATTTCCTTGCGCCGCAACAAGAAGATGCCACGCAACACCAGTTCGGTCACCCGCTCCGGGTGCGCCTGCGCATAAGCCAGGCCCAGGGTCGACCCCCAGGAACCGCCGAACACCTGCCAGCGCTCGAGCCCGAGATGCGCGCGCAGCGACTCCATGTCGGCGATCAGGTTCGGCGTGGTGTTGGTGTCCAGCGGTGCCCCATCGGCGATGTGCGGCATGGACTTTCCGCAGCCGCGCTGATCGAACAGCACGATCTTGTACACCGCCGGGTCGAAGAAGCGCCGCTGTAGTGGCCCGGTGCCACCGCCGGGCCCGCCGTGGACGAACACCACCGGCTTGCCGTCGGGATTGCCGCTGACCTCCCAGTACACCGACTGGCCGTCGCCGACGTCGAGCAGTCCCTGCTCGAACGGTTCGATCTCGGGGTAGAGGGTGCGCATCAGAACGCCAATCCCGCTGCGAGGGAGGGCAATTCGAGGGCGGTGAGCGCCTCGGTCCGTACCTCGGGGCAGCTGTCGGTGGTCACCCGGTCGATCATCGCCTTGTCGGCGAGCACGTGCCCGTTGATGCCACCGTTGCGAAAGCCCCAATCGTGCACCATGGCGTTGAGCGAGATCCGCCCGAGCGTCGGCCCCTGCACCCGGAAGTTCGACAGCTCGGGCCGGATCATGTCGCACAGCTGCGCCGCGGAGGAGGGGCTGATCGTCAGAGTCCCGGCCGGAGCGGTGGTAGTCGCAGCGGCCGAGGTGCTGGTGCCCGCGCTCCCGGTCGAAGCCGGCGGCGCGCCTCCACACGCGGTCAGCCCCGCGACGGTGAGTACACCCGCCGTGATCAGCACAGAACGAGAAATCCAACGGCGTTGCGGCATCGGTACCTCTGCTAGTCGAAGACTGTCATCTTCGAGTCTGCCATCAGCCGCGGACATGCACCTTTCGCACGCAACGGCCGCCCCCTCGCGGGAGCGGCCGCACGGGTCGATCTCAGAAGCTGTGTTCGGGGCCGGGGAAGGTGCCCTGGCGGACTTCGGCGGCGTAAGTGGCCGCGGCGGTGCGCAGCTCGTCACCGACGTTGCCGAAGCGCTTGACGAACTTGGCGGTCTTGCCGCTGGTGTAGCCGGCCATGTCCTGCCAGACCAGCACCTGGGCGTCGCAGTCGGCACCGGCGCCGATGCCGATGGTGGGGATGGTCAGCTTGCGGGTGACCTGGCCCGCGATCTCGGCGGGGACCATTTCCATGACCACCGAGAAGGCACCGGCTTCCTGCACGGCGATCGCGTCGGTGACCAGCTGCTCGGCACCGTCGCCACGGCCCTGGACCCGGAAACCGCCGAGGGTGTTCACGCTCTGCGGAGTGAACCCGATGTGGGCCATCACAGGGATGCCCGCGGAGGTGATCAGCGCGATCTGCTCGGCGACCCGTTCGCCGCCCTCGAGCTTCACCGCGTGCGCTCCGCCCTCCTTCATGAAGCGGATGGCGGTCGCGAGGGCCTGCTGCGGCGAGGACTCGTAGGTCCCGAACGGCAGGTCGGCGACCACCAGCGCGTGCGGTGCGCCGCGGACGACACCGCGCACGAGCGGGATGAGCTCGTCGATGGTGATCGGCACGGTGGTGTCGTAGCCGTAGACGACATTGGCGGCGGAGTCGCCGACCAGGAGCACGGGGATACCGGCTTCCTCGAACAGTCGCGCGGACGAGTAGTCGTAGGCCGTCAGCATCGACCAGCGCTCGCCGTCGACCTTCATCTGCTGTAGATGCTGGACGCGGGTCTTGCGGCGTGGTTTGGCTTCGACGGGAGTGGCACCGTAGGCAGGACTCTGCTCATCGGATACGGACATCATCGTCCCTTTCGTCTGGTTCCTCGAGGCCCATACCGGGTCCCCGGGCTTTTCTGACCATCTCAGTGTGCCACCCGCGCCCGCGCGGGTTTAAGGCCCGGCGCCGGTGTGATCGGTCACATCGTCGAGTCGGCTACCGTGATGCGAGCCCGTTCGGGCGCATCGTGTGCGCCGCAGGGCGCGGAAAGGTGGGCCAACTGTGCAGCGAGGCCGGCTCGTCGTGCTCCTCGGCGCTGTCTCTGCGTTGATCGTCAGCTGCGGCATCGGCGAGGAGAGCGCACCGCGCGCCGAACTACCCCCGCCACCGCCGGGCCTGAACACCTTCTACGACCAGCAGATCAGCTGGGGTTCGTGCGAGGGCTACGGCAGCCCGGAGGACCGGCTGCCGCCCAAAACCGAGTGCGCGCGGATCACCGTGCCGATCGATTACGCGCGCCCGGACGGCCCGACCGCCCAGATCGCGCTCTCGCGGATCCCGGCCACCGGCGAGAAGGTCGGCTCGCTGCTGATGAACCCGGGTGGACCCGGCGTCTCCGGCCTGTCGATGATCACCGTCGGCAACCGCACCGAACTGGCGGAGAAGTTCGATCGGGTCGGGTTCGATCCGCGCGGTGTCGGCTCGTCGCTGCCCGCGATCGTCTGCCTGACCCCGCAGCAGGCCGACGCCGAACGCGCCGAGCCGCCCACCGACAACACCCCGGCCGGCATCGCCGAGGCCGAGGCCGAAAACCGCGAATACGCCGACAGCTGCGCCGAGCGCTCGGGTGTCGACCTGCTCGGACATGTCGGCACTCGCGAGGTGATCCAGGATATGGATGTCATGCGGGCAGTCCTGGGTGACGCGAAGCTGAGCTATCTCGGCTACTCCTACGGCACCCGCCTCGGCTCGGCCTACGCGGAGAAATATCCGCAGAACGTGCGCGCTCTCGTCCTCGACGGAGCCGTCGACTCCTCGCAGGACCCGGTCCAGGAGTCGTTGCGCCAAGCAGCGGGCTTCCAAGGCGTGTTCAACGCCTACGCCACCGACTGCGCGAAGAACGCCGACTGCCCGCTCGGCACCGACCCCGCTCAGGCCGTGACCCGGTTCCGCGAGCTGGTAAGCCCACTCGAGCAGACCCCGGCCGCGACCGCCGACCCGCGCGGCCTCAGCTACAACGACGCGATCACCGGCGTCCAGCAGGCCCTCTACAGCGACGACCTGTGGCAGATCCTCACCCAGGGCCTGTCCGAATTGCGCGGCGGAAACGGCGACACCCTGCTGCAACTGGCCGATATGTACGACGGCCGCCGCCAGGACGGCACCTACGCCAACACCCAGGACGCCTTCAACGCGATCCGCTGCGTCGACGATCCCCGCATCACCGATCCCGCGGTGACCGGCCGTCAGGACACCGAATACCGCAAGGCCGCCCCGTTCCTCGATGACGGCAGGGGCACCGGCGCCGCCCCGCTGGAACTGTGCGCCGCCTGGCCGGTGCCCAACACCAGCACCCCGCATCGTGTCTCGGCTCCCGGGCTGCCGCCCACCGTCGTCGTCTCCACCACCGACGACCCGGCCACGCCGTATCAGGCGGGTGTCGACCTGGCCGCGCAGCTGGGCGCCGACCTGATCACCTTCCGTGGCAATCGGCACACCGCCGCTCTCGTCGCGGGCGATCAGTGCCTCGACGCCGCGGTGATCAACTACCTCGTCGATCTCGCCACGCCCGCTCCAGGTCTCACATGCTGAGAGCCACATTCGGCTCACCGCGCCCCGTCGTGGCCGGTGAGATGTGCGAACGATGTGACGCGATCGCAAACCCGTCTGCGTATGTAACACGGATTTAACGCCGGGTGCTTACGCTCGCCGGTATGGATCGCCAGAAGGAATTCGTGCTGCGGACGCTCGAAGAGCGGGATATCCGTTTCGTCCGTCTCTGGTTCACTGATGTGCTGGGCTACCTCAAGTCCGTGGCCATCGCTCCCGCCGAGCTCGAAGGCGCTTTCGAGGAGGGCATCGGCTTCGACGGCTCGGCCATCGAAGGCTTCGCGCGCGTGTCCGAAGCGGACATGGTCGCCCGGCCCGATCCGTCGACTTTCCAGGTGCTGCCCTGGGCCAGTTCCAAGGGCCACCAGCACTCGGCGCGGATGTTCTGCGACATCACCATGCCCGACGGTTCGCCGTCCTGGGCCGACCCGCGCCACGTGCTGCGCCGTCAGCTGAACAAGGCCGCCGACGCGGGCTTCAGCTGCTACGTGCACCCCGAAATCGAGTTCTTCCTGCTGAAGAACCAGCTCAAGGACGGCTACGAGCCGACCCCGGCCGACAACGGCGGCTTCTTCGACCAGGCCGTGCACGATTCGGCACCGAACTTCCGCCGCCACGCCATCGACTCGCTCGAATCGATGGGCATCTCGGTCGAGTTCAGCCACCACGAGGGCGCTCCCGGCCAGCAGGAGATCGACCTGCGCTACGCCGACGCGCTCTCGATGGCCGACAACGTGATGACCTTCCGCTACCTGATCAAAGAGGTCGCGATCGACGAGGGCGTGCGCGCGACGTTCATGCCCAAGCCGTTCTCCCAGTACCCCGGCTCGGCCATGCACACCCACATGAGCCTGTTCGAGGGCGAGAACAACGCGTTCGCCGATCCCGACGATCCGAACAACCTCTCTGGCACCGCGCGCTCGTTCATCGCGGGCATCCTCGAGCACGCCCCCGAGATCAGCGCGATCACCAACCAGTGGGTCAACTCCTACAAGCGCCTGATCCACGGCGGCGAAGCGCCGACCGCGGCGTCCTGGGGCCGGTCCAACCGGTCGGCGCTGGTGCGTGTGCCGATGTACACCCCGAACAAGTCGTCCTCGCGGCGCGTCGAGATCCGCAGCCCTGACTCGGCCTGCAACCCGTACCTGACCTTCGCGGTGCTGCTGGCCGCCGGTCTGCGCGGCATCGAGAAGGGCTACGACCTGCCGCCCGAGGCCGAAGACGACGTGTGGTCGCTGACCGACGCCGAGCGCCGCGCCATGGGCTTCCGCACCCTTCCCGGCACCCTCGACGAGGCCCTGCAGGCGATGGAGCGCTCGGAGCTGGTCGCCGAAACCCTCGGCGAACACGTCTTCGACTTCTTCCTGCGCAACAAGCGCCGCGAATGGGCCGACTACCGCTCGCAGGTCACCCCGTGGGAGCTCAAGGAATACCTGAGCTTGTGAGGTGACACAGTCGGTGGCCGACCCTGTAACTTGGGGCTATGGTCCGGCCACCGACTGCCCGCTCCGCTGTACCCGGCGTCGGCCGGCTCGGTTTGCTCGAACCGACGGCGGCGGCTTCGCTGCGCGAGCTCGGCTGGGACAACGTCGACGGGGTGCCCGTGCTCTGGGCACTGTCGCGTTCGCCCGATGCCGACCTCGCCTTGTCCACCCTCGTGCGGCTGCGCGAATCTCTCGAAGACGAATGGCCGGAACTGGATTCGGCGATCCGTTCCGACACCACCTTGCGCGGCAGGCTGTTCGGCTTGCTGGGGTCGTCGACGGCGTTCGGCGACCATCTCGTCGCTGTCCCTGCCTCGTGGAAAGTGCTGCGCCGGAACGAACTCCCCGGTCGTGACGAGCTGATCGCCGATCTGCTCGACGCCGTCGACGCGGCACCGGAGACCGGACCCGGCGCGGGGTCGATGCTGTTCCGTGCCGGTATCGCCGGTCCGGAGGCGGTCGCGTTGCTGCGCAGCAGGTATCGCGATCAGCTGATGCTGCTTGCCGCGGTCGATCTCGCCTCCACGGTCGAGAACGAACCGGTCCCGCCGTATCTGGTGGTCGGCAAGCATCTGTCGGATCTGGCCGATGCCGCGCTCACCGCGGCGCTGTCGGTCGCGGTGGCCAGGGTGTGCAAGAACGGCCAGGTGCCGGTGCGCCTCGCGGTGATCGCGATGGGCAAATGTGGTGCGCGGGAACTGAATTACGTCAGCGACGTCGACGTGGTGTTCGTCGCCGAACCCGCCGACGCGACCGCGACCCGGCTGGCCGCGGAGATGATGAGTGTCGCCGGCTCGGCCTTCTTCGAGGTCGACGCCGCACTGCGTCCCGAGGGTAAGGCGGGCGCCCTGGTGCGCACCCTCGACTCGCACCTCGCCTACTACAAGCGGTGGGCGCGCACCTGGGAGTTCCAGGCACTGTTGAAGAACCGGCCGATGACCGGCGATCTGGAGCTCGGACGGCAGTATCGCGACGCGCTGATGCCGATGGTCTGGACCGCGTCGGAACGCCCCGATTTCGTGGCCGACGTCCAGGCCATGCGCCGCCGGGTCGAGGATCTGGTCCCCGCCGACCTGCGCGAGCGCGAACTCAAGCTCGGTGCGGGCAGCCTGCGCGATGTCGAATTCGCGGTGCAGCTCTTGCAATTGGTGCACGGCCGGGTCGACGAGGCGCTACATGTCACCAACACCGTCGAGGCGCTGGCCGCCCTGGCCGCGCGCGGCTATGTCGGCCGCGAGGACGCCGCCAACCTCACCGCCTCCTACGAATTCCTGCGCCTGCTCGAACACCGCCTGCAATTGCAGCGGCTCAAGCGCACCCACACCCTGCCCGCCGCCGACGACGAGGAGGGCATGCGCTGGCTGGCCCGCGCCGCCCACATTCGTCCCGACGGCCGCCAGGACGCGGTGGGCGTGCTCGACACCGACATCCGCCGCAATGCCGTGCGGGTGCGGCGCCTGCACGCGAAACTGTTCTACCGCCCGCTGCTGGACGCGGTGGCCCGGATGGACTCCGACGCGCTGCGCCTGAGCCCCGACGCCGCCGTCCGCCAGCTCGCCGCCCTCGGCTACGGCGCACCGGCCAATGCGCTCGGCCACCTCAAAGCACTCACCGGCGGCGTCTCGCGCAAGGGCCGCATCCAGGCACTGCTGCTGCCGACGCTGCTCGAATGGCTCGGTGACACACCGAATCCCGACGCGGGCCTGCTCGCGTACCGGCGGGTGTCGGAGGGTCTCGACGACCAGATCTGGTTCCTGCGCGAACTGCGTGACGAGGGCGCGATCGCCCAGCGACTGATGATCGTGCTCGGCTCCTCGGAGTACCTGCCCGACCTGCTGATCAACGCGCCCGACACCATCCGCATGTACGCCGACGGCCCCGGTGGCCCGCAGCTGCTCAGCACCAACCCCGAAGACGTCGCCCGCGGCATGCAGACCGCGGCAGCCCGCTACGACGACCCGAAACGTGCTGTCGCGGCGGCACGTTCACTGCGCCGCCACGAACTCGCCCGGGTCGCCTCGGCCGATGTACTCGGCATGCTCGACGTCCCGCAGGTGTGCGCGGCGCTGTCGTCGGTCTGGGTCGCGGTGCTCGAGGCGGCACTGTGCGCGGTCATCCGCGCCTCGGAGGCCGAACGCGGTGGACCGGCGCCCGCTGACTTCGCGGTGATCGGCATGGGCAGGCTCGGCGGGATGGAACTGGGCTACGGCTCCGACGCCGACGTGCTGTTCGTCTGCGATCCGCGCCCCGGCGAGGACGAGGCCACCGCCGTGAAGTGGGCCAACGGGATCGCCGAGAAAGTCCAGCGACTGCTCGGCGCGCCGAGTGTCGACCCGCCGTTGCAGGTGGACGCGGGTCTGCGCCCCGAGGGCCGTAACGGGCCCCTGGTTCGCACGCTGGCCGCCTATCAGGCCTACTACGCGCAATGGGCCCAGCCGTGGGAGGTGCAGGCGCTGCTGCGCGCACACCAGGTGGCGGGCGATCAGGATCTCGGCGTGCGCTTCCTGCACGTCATCGACCCGATCCGCTACCCGACCGGTGGGGTCTCGGAGGAATCGGTCCGCGAGATCCGCCGGATCAAGGCCCGCGTCGACTCCGAACGCCTCCCGCGCGGCGCCAACCCGTCCACCCACACCAAACTGGGTCGCGGCGGTCTGGCCGATATCGAATGGACCGTGCAGCTGCTGCAGTTGCGCCACGCGCACGAGGTCCCCGCGCTGCACAACACCTCGACCCTGCAGTCGCTCGACGTGATCGAGGCCGAAGGCATCCTCGAACCCGAGGACGTGGCGCTGCTGCGTGAATCGTGGATCGCCGCCACCGCCGCCCGCAACGCCCTGGTTCTGGTCAAGGGGAAACCGACCGACCAGCTCCCCGGACCGGGGAAACTGCTGTCGGCGGTCGCCCGGGTAGCGGGCTGGCCCAACGACGACGGCAGCGAGTTCCTCGACACCTACATGCGCGTCACCCGGCGCGCGAAGGCGGTCGTCGAGCGCGTGTTCGGGGGATAGTCCGGACATGAAAAAGCCCCGCACCACTGGTGCGGGGCTTTTTCAGTTCACGCCGAAATCAGATGGCGCGGACGTCCTGGGCCTGCGGGCCCTTCTGGCCCTGGCCGACCTCGAACTCCACCCGCTGTCCCTCTTCGAGGGACTTGAAGCCCGAGCCGCCGATAGCCGAGTAGTGAACGAAGACGTCGGGGCCGCCTCCGTCTTGGGCGATGAAGCCGAAGCCCTTTTCGCCGTTGAACCACTTGACGGTGCCTTGAGTCATGTTTTAAAAGTCTTTTCCGTAGGTGAGCCATGGCGATCACTTGCGATCAGCCCAGTCTCAGCAACCCAGTATGCCATACTCGCCAGCAAACCGCGCCTAGCAGTTTGTCGCACCGCTGTCTGGGCGGAGTTTGGCGTGGGAAACCGGCGTGTCGTCTCGGTCGGCAATCCCATCTGTGCTCCCTTTTCACATCGCGTCGCGGACTGTGTCACTGTGAGCGGTATGGGTGAGATGAACGAGGGGCGCGGCGGGCACGTCGACCTGGCCATGCGAGTCCTCGACGCGCATGTGGCGTTCACCAAGCAGCAGTTGCGCGAGCCCGCCGGGTTCCTCGAATTCGTCACCGAGGAGGTCGACGGCGCGCTCGACGAGGCCGCGGTGCTGACCCTCGCCGAAGCGGTCACCCGCGAGCAGATCAAGGCGGTCGCGCACAAGTTCGCCGTGCAGGTTCCGGTCGAAGGGGCGATTCCCGAACTCGTCGGTGAGATCGCCACGCGTCTGTACAACCATCGCGCCAACGACGAGATCGAGGTGGGCGAGCTCGTCGACAACCGCCGCTTCGACGAGCTGGTCGACGCCGTCGCCGATCTGGACCTCACCCACCGTCTGGTGCGGCTGGTGCTCAACAGCCCGGTGACCGTCGACGCGTGTGTCGAGGCGGTCCAGCGCGCGGTGGTCACCGCGGTCGACGACGGCTTGCACCCCGACGGGGGAGGGCTGGCCCGGACGTTGCGCGGTGCGCTGTCGCGGTTGGCCGAATCCGCGATGCCCGTGATCGAGAGCGGTGTCGGCAGGCTCACCCGCACCGGCGCGCGATTCGTGTTGCGCGGCAACAGCAGTGACGCCGACGAGGTACTGCTCGACAGCGCCCGCGAGACCTGGCGCAAACACACCGGCGACACGGTCGGCTCATTCCGTGATCTGGTCTCGGCCAACGATGTCGAAGACATCGTCGTGCTCGTCTTCGAATTCTGGCGCACCTTCCGCGATACCGACTACTTCCATGCCCTGCTCGACGAGGGCGTCGACCACGTCTTCGACAAATACGGCGACACCCCCCTTGCCGAATTGCTGGCTGAGCTGGGCGTTGGGCGCGCGGACATGATCGAAGAGGCGCTGCGTTTCGGCCCGCCGGTCCTCGAAACACTCGACGAGCGTGGTTATCTCGACACCGTGCTACGCCGCAGGCTGGCTCCGTTCTATGCCTCGGACGCCTTCCGGGCCGCTGTGTCCGGGATGGGGTAAGCACACCAGTTCCGTTCGGCCGCTGGCATGTCGGGATGTGTCGGTACGATTCGTGCAACGATGGGGCGCTTGTCCGCCACCGGATCTCGATCGAAAGGCTGCCGTGACACGTCTGTCCACCCTGCTCGACCAGATCGACTCCGGTGCTGTGTTGCTGCCCGAATTCCAGCGTGGCTACGTGTGGAACCGCGACCAGGTGCGTGGGCTCATGCGGTCGCTGTATCTCGGGTATCCGGTGGGTGGGTTGCTGGTGTGGGAGACCGGGTCCGAGGAGATCGCGGTGCGCGGGTCGACGACCGGCTCGGGGCTGCGGCAGTTGCTGCTCGACGGGCAGCAGCGCATCACCACCCTCTACGGGATCGTGCGCGGGACGGCGCCGTCGTTCTTCGAGGGCGACGAGATCGCGTTCACCGGCCTGCATTTCGATGTCGAGCGTGAGCTTTTCGAATTCCAGGTGCCGGGTCGCGATACCGCGCCCGCGTGGATCGATATCACCGAACTGTTCGCCCAGGGCCCGATGCACTATCTGTCCAGGTTCCCCGACGAGTCGCCGGAAACCCTTGCCCTCTATCTCGATCGGCTGAACAAGGTTCGCGAGGTCACCAACCGCGAGTTCAATGTCGAGACCATCACCGGGTCGGATCGCACGGTCGACGAGGTGGTCGACATCTTCAACCGGGTCAACTCCGGCGGCACCAAACTGTCCAAGGGCGACCTCGCGCTGGCCACCCTGTGCGCGCAGTGGCCCCAGGCCCGAGGCAACCTGCGCGATCACCTGATCCGCTGGGACAAAGACGGCTACACCTTCACCCTTGACTGGTTGCTGCGCAACGTGATCGCGGTCGGCAACGGGCGCGCGCATTTCGACGCGCTCGGCGATCTGGAGCCCGCGGAATTCGAGAAGGCGCTGGTGGACACCACCGAGCAGGTCGACACCTTCCTCGATACCGTGGCGGGCAGGCTCGGTCTCGATCACGACCGAGTCCTGATGGGGCGCTACGCGATTCCGGTGATCACCCGGCTGCTGTTCCTCAACGGCGGCCGTTTCGACGACGATCTGCACCGCGACCGGGCACTGTACTGGTACGTGCATTCGGCACTGTGGGGCCGGTTCAGCGGCTCCACCGAGACCTTCCTGCAACAGGACTACGACACCCTCGAACGCGGCGGCATCAACGCGCTGATCGGCTCACTGGAACGGCTGCGCGGCGGCTCGCTCGACCTGTGCGCCGACGATTTCGCCGGCGCCACCCGCGGCTCCCGGTTCTATCCGCTGCTGTATCTGCTCACCCGCGTCGACGGTTCGCGCGATCTCGGCACCGGCTCGGAACTGGGCATCGAGCAGTTCGGCGAGCGCACGCCGGTGCAGGTGCACTATCTGTTCCCGAAAACCCTGCTGCGCGACGCCGGTTACGAACGCAACGAGATCAACGCGATCGCCAACTTCTGCTTCCTCAGCCCCGGTTCGGAGGCCGAGCTCGGTGAGCGCGAGCCCGCCGACTACTTCGCCGAGGTGGAGCGCCGCAACCCGGGCGTGCTCGCCTCACAGTGGATTCCGACCGACCCGGCGCTGTGGCGGGTGGAGAACTATCGCGAGTTCCTGCGGGCACGCCGCAAAATGCTCTCCGCCTCGGCCGATGCCTTCCTCGAGAAGCTGCGCACCGGCAAGCTGCACCGCCCCACCCTGCTGACGGTGGGTGTCGCCGGGGTGACCGTCGGCGATCCCGCGGTGGACCAGGTCAACGCGCTCGTCGACGACCTCGTCGCCGACGGCTTCGGCTTCCCGCTGCTCGACAGTGAGGTCTCCGACCCGGTCACCGGCCGCGAACTCGCTGTCGCCGAAGCCTTTTGGCCCGAGGGCTTGCAGCCGGGTGTCGGCATGCCGGTGGTCCTCGTGCTCGAACCGTCCAATGCCGACCTCACCCGCTTCGCCCAGCTGGGCTACGCGGTGTTCACCTCCGTCGACGCCCTGCGCGGCTACGTCGACAACCTGCGCGTGGAGGCCTCCGGAGACACCGGCGTCGACGGCCCGGCCGGAGACCTGGCCGCACTCGCCGACCGTCTGCCCGCCACCTGGGTCGGCAATTCCGAACAGGTCTGGTTCCGCTTCGCCTGGAACCAGCTCGAGCACGACCGCACCGACGGCCCCGACGCGCTGCTCGGCCCCGAACAGCTCGCCCTGCGCTACATCGCCCTGTGGGCGCTCACCCGCACCTTCTATATCCACGCTTTCGACCAGGGCAACCCCGGCGAATGGCGCTACTACCTCGGCGACGCCATCGGCCCGAGCCCCCTGGTCCCGCGCGCCTGGCTGGCCCAGCGCGCCGTCGAGTCCGGTGCGCTGGCCCCCGGCATGCCCCCCGGCGACGAGGACATCGCGATCGCCCTCGTGCACGGCGTCCTCGAGACCGTCGACGAGGTCGCCACCGCCCTGTCCCACATCCTCGGCGGTCCCGGTCTCTTCGCGTCCCTGTGGGCGTCGGCGGGCGCGGCCGAGCACTACGGCTACCCGCTGTCCACCGATCAGATCAACGACCTCATCAACCAGGTGGTCAACGACCCGGAGTCGCGGAAGATCCAGGCCTACAACTGGATCGAGGCAGGTCTGCCGCTCTAGCGCTCGCCGGTCGCGCGCTGGAACGTCGTGACGAAGTCGGTCAGCGCGGTGCGGTCCTCGAGGTCGGTCGGCCGGTAGCCGCGATCGGCTTCGACAGTTATCGAGGTGCCCGCGCGCACGGGCAGCTCGTCCCAGCAGACCGGGAGAACCGGCAGCTGCACGGTGCGCTCGCCGACGGTCAGGGTGATCGCCGAGGTGTATCTGTTCGCGACGGTCATCAGCTCCTCGACGGCCTGCTCGGTGAGCGGTCCCGCGGCGGCGAATTCCTCGATATACACGGCCACCACTCTTCAAGACACTCACAAGGGATCAGAAAGTGGGGCCGCTTAGGGTGGCCGCATGATGCGTAAATGGGTGGAACGAGCGTTGCTCGTCCTGGGGTGGGGCGCGGTGGTCGCGGCGGTGGTCGGGATCGTGTTGCACGTCGTGGACTGGAGTCAGAAGTCGATGGTGTTGCTGGCGTCGGGGGCGATGTGGTTGATGCTCGGCGCGGTCGTGGGGCTGGTGCTGATGCTCCTCGCGCGGGGATGGCGCAGCTCGGGGGCGGCGGTACTGGTGCTGGCCGGTGCCGCGTGGTTGGTGGTGCCGTCCTATATCCCGGAGGCCAGGGCCGCCGAAGGGCCCGAACTGGTGGTGCTGCAGTCGAATATCCTCTTCGGCCAGGCCGACCCGGTCGCCGTGGTCGGTGCGGTGCGCGACAACAACGTCGACATCCTCACCGTCGAGGAATTGACCGTCGACTCGATCGTGGGTTTGCGCGGGGCAGGGCTGGAAGAGCGTCTGCCGTACTCCTATCTGGAACCCGCCCAGTCGGGCGGTGGCGGTACCGGCATCTACAGCCGATACCCGTTGCGCGACACCAAGAAATACGACGGTTTCATCATGAGCAATATCTCCGCGACCATGGAACATCCGCAGCGTGGCCCGATGCCTGTGTTCGCGTTCCATCCGATCCCGCCGAATATCGACTTCGCCGCCTGGTCGGCGGAGATGCGCAGGGTCGACGAGATCCTCGCCGCGACCAGCGCACCCGCGATCGTCGGCGCGGATTTCAATGCGACACACGACCATTCGGCCTACCGGGCGTTGCTCGACGGTGCCTTCGCCTCGGCCGCCGACCAGACCGGCGACGGTGTCCTGCTCACCTTCCCGGCCGATCGCCGGTGGGGACCGGTGATCGGGATCGATCACATTCTCGTCGCAGGTGGAGTGGCGGAACAGATCCGCACCCTCACCATCCCCGGCTCCGACCATCGCGCGGTGCTGGCCACGATCCGAATGGACCTGTGACAGCGGTCGTTTACCATGTGAGCGCTCGATAGCGGACCGTAAGGCGTCCGCGCCATTTTTTCCGGGGAGGACAGCGCATGAGAAGACATCGGTTCAGCGCGACCATGGCGGCTTTGGTGAGTATCGGCATGCTCGTATCCGGTTGCGGCGCGACAACTGTCGCCAGTGACCAGGCGGTGGCGGTCATGGACAACCCGTGGGAGGTGGCGGGCGCGGCGTCGTCCACCGGCCCCAGCGGGTCGCGTCCCGGTGTGCCCGACACCGACAAGAAGGCCGACAACGGCGACAACGGCAAGATCGACAAGCTCGCCCTCAACGCCATCGCCGACATCGAAGAGTACTGGCAGACCGAGTATTCCAAGACTTTCCGCGGCAACTTCAAGCCCGCCTCGAAGTACATCTCGTGGTCGGCGAAAGCGCCGGAATCGGAGTCGGTGCAGTTCTGCAAGAGCAGCACCTACAAGCTGGTCAATGCCGCCTACTGCCCGCTCGACCACACCATCGGCTGGGACCGCACCGTCCTGCTGCCGCTGCTGGTCGACAAGTACAAGGAGATGTCGGTGGTGATGGTGCTCGCCCACGAGTACGGGCACGCCATCCAGTCCCAGGCAGACCTGCTGCGCGGGTTCCTCACCGATGCGCTGGTCAAGGAACAGCAGGCCGACTGCCTCGCGGGTGTGTTCCTTCGCCATGTGGCAGAAGGCAATTCGAAGCACTTCACGCTCAACACCACCGACGGACTCAACGGCGTGCTCGGCGCGACCGTCGCCGTGCGTGATCGTGACCCCAATGATCCCGACGCCGTGCACGGTTCGGCGTTCGAACGGGTCACGGCGGTGCAGATGGGTTACACCCAGGGCGCCAAGTCCTGCAAGGACATCAACGAGGACGAGATCGAGAAGCGTCGTGCAGGCTTGCCCGTCACCTTCGAAGAAGGGGAACGTGACGAGCAGCTGCCGGTGAACAAGGAGACGCTGACCACCCTGGCCGCCCAGCTGGGCAAGTCGATGCCGGTGAAGAACGCGCCGAAGTTCGACTACGCCGGTGTCACCCGCAACTGCGCGTCGACGACCACCACCGAGCCGGTCTCCTACTGCCCGGGCTCGAACACGATCGGCACCGACATCCCCGCCATGGCCGAGCGCGCGGGCGAGGGTGCGAGTACCAAAGAGGAGCCGCTGTCGGCGGTCGTCACCGGCGACTACAACGCCGCCGCGGTGTTCGTGTCCCGCTATGCCCTCGCGGTGCAGCAGGATCGCAAGCTGTCACTGTCGGGTGCCGATTCCGCCGGCCTGCGCACCGCGTGCCTGACGGGTGTGCTCACCACGAAACTCAGTGAGCCGAGCAGTGATCCGCGTCTGTCGGCCGGTGACCTCGACGAGGCGGTCTCCGGCCTGCTCGCCGACGGCCTCGCGGCCGCCGACGTCAACGGCAAAGTGGTGCCGAGCGGGTATCAGCGCCTCGAGGCGTTCCGCACCGGCGTCCTCAGCGGGGAACAGGCCTGCCTGACCCAGTTCAAGTAGCTCAGCTCGAGTAGCTCAGCGAGAAGCGGGCAGTGACCGCAGGGAGCTGAGGGTGTTCGCCACCGCGCGGGCAGCCTCGGCTCCCTTCGTCACGAAGTGGTTGGTGTAGTAGTCCACGTGCTCGCTGTGCTCGTGGAAGTGGTGCGGGGTGAGCACTACCGAGAACACCGGCACATCGGTGTCGAGCTGTACGCGCATCAGGCCGTCGATCACCGCGGAGGCGACGAAGTCGTGGCGGTAGATGCCGCCGTCGACGACGAGGGCCGCGGCGACGATCGCCTCGTAGCGACCGGTGCGGGCCAGGCGCTGGGCGTGCAGCGGGATCTCGAAGGCGCCCGGGACATCGAACACCTCGACGACCTCGGGGTCGAACCCGAAGCCGGTGTATTCGGCGAGGAAGCCCTCGTGCGCCTTGTTGACGATGGAGCTGTGCCAGCTCGCGCGGATGAAGGCAACGGCGCCGGAAGACGTGGTCATGAGTGGTGAGTCTACTAGGTCACCCGCGCGAGAATTTACTGATCGGTAACATGGGTCGACAGCCAGTCGGTGACATCGCCGAGCACCTGCGCACGCTCGGGTTCGTTGAACACCTCGTGGTAGAGCCCCGGGTAGCGCAGCACCGTCACATCGGTCGAGCCCGCGTCGCGTTCGAGCAGATCGGCGCTCGACGGCGACGCGATCGTGTCGGCGGTGCCGTGCAGCACCAGCAGTGGTGCGGTGAGCGCGCCGAGGCGCCGTTTCACCAGCGCGGTGTGTTGCAGGATCTCCACCGCGGTACGCGCGGGCAGCTTGCCGCGGAAGACCAGCGGGTCGTCGTCGTAGGCGCGCACCACCTCGGGATCGCGGCTGATCGTGGACGAATCCAGGGTCAGTACCCCGAGATTCGGCGCGAACCGGGTGAGCAGGGGAGCGGCGAGGCGCTGGATCGGGTTGCCGAGCGGGATGTCGAGCGGCGGCGCGGACACGATGACCCCTGCCACGTCGACCGGCCCGCGGGTGGCCAGGTGCAGGACCGCCAGGCTGCCCATCGAATGCCCGAGCACGAATCGAGGCACACCGGGATGGGCGGCGCCCGCGACATCGAGCAGCGTCGCGACATTGTCGGCGGCGCCCTGCATCGAACCGATATTGGCAGGCGGACCCTCGGACAGACCGTGGCCGATGTGGTCGAGCGCGTAGACCGCGAAGCCCGCGTCGGCCAGGGCCGCGCCGACGTGTTCGTAGCGGCCCGAATGTTCGGCGACGCCGTGCACCAGTACCACCACCGCGCGCGGTGCTGTCTCGGGTTGCCATGCGCGCCAGGCGATCTTGCCGCCGTGGCCCGCGAACTCGCCGGTGTCGGTCGTCATCGTGGCGCTCCTCCTGCTTCGGGCGCCGCGGCGAGCCGCTCGATGAGACGCCGATTGAACTCGATCAGCCGAGCGTAGTTGAGTCGTGAGATCCGCTCGTCGGTTCCGTGGATCCGTTCCAGATCCGCTGAGGTCAATACGATCGGCGCGAAGTTGCAGCGGGTCGCGGCCAAGCCGTCGTAGTGGCGTGAATCGGTGGCGCCGGGCACGATCCCGGTGGTGGTCACGATCCCGGGCACCACACTCGAGGCCAGCTCGGCGACCATGTCGAACGCCGGGCCCGGCTCGTTGAACCGGGAGGGCTCCGACGCCGGTCCGACGAGGTCGATCGCCACGCCGATATCGCGGATCACCCGGGTGCAGTGCGCCAGCACCGCCGCCACCGAATCACCGGGCAGGATACGGAAATTCACCAGTGCCTCGGCGCTCTGCGGGAGCACATTGGCCTTCACGCCGCCGCTGATCACCGTGGGCGCGGTGGTGGTGCGGACGAGGGCCTCGGTGGTCGGGCCCGCCGCCATGATCCGGGCCAGGAGCGGCCCGGCCAGTTTGGCCAGCCCGCGTGAGTCGGCGAGCTCGAGCAGTCTGCGTCGTGGTTCGGGCAGTGACTCCCGCATGCGGGCGAGCATGTCGCTGATCACCGGAGTCAGCCGCAGCGGCATCGGATTGTCCTGCACTCGCGCGACCGCACGCGCCAGCCGCCCCACCGCGGTCTGCTTGCCGGGCATCGAGGAGTGACCGCCCGCCTCGGTGACCGAAAGCCGTACCGTCGCATAGCCCTTCTCGCCGAGCATGATGCTGGCCACCGGCCGGTCGACCCCGTCGGCGACGCCCTCGGTGATCACCCCGCCTTCGTCGAGCAGCAGCTCCGCGCGCACCTGCTGTTCGCGCAGGTGCTGGGCCATCCGGACCGCGCCGCCGTCGCCGAAGACCTCTTCGTCGTGACCGAAGGCCAGGAACATGGTGTGGCGCGGGCGAATTCCGGCTGCCACTGCCGATTCGACCGCTTCCAGGACGGCGAGCATGCGGCTCTTGTCGTCGATCGCGCCACGGCCCCAGATGAATTCGTCGTCGACGACCCCGGCGAACGGGGGATGGGTCCAGCGCTGTGCGTCGTCGACCGGCACCACGTCCTGGTGGGCGAGCAGGATCGCCGACACCGCGCCCGGTTCGACGCCGTCCCAGCGGTAGAGCCTGCTGTGGCCGAAGCTCGTCAATGCCAGTTCGGCGTGCGTCAGTGGGAACGACGACTCGAGGTGGGTGGCCAGGCGCGCGAACTCCGCGTCGGCGGTGTGCGCGGGATCTTCCGTAGACACCGTCGCGCACTGCAACGCGACGGCGAGCCGGCGTGCGACCTCGTCGTCGACGCCCTCGGTGACGGGGGACGGGGCGGGGTTCTCGGTGATCGGGCGCATCTCTGTCATTGTGGCCCGTGGCGGGGTCCTTCGCCCACCGAAGGCGCCCGAAACGCCGGGATCGTGGTGCGGTGTGATGCGGTCAGACGCCCCGGCGGCGCGCCATCTAAGCTGGACAACATGGCAGGAGGCAAGGGCGGCAAGCCGTCGAAGGAAGCCAGGGCCGCGGCTAAAGCGGCCCGTAAGCAGGCATCACGCGAGCGTCGTCAGCAGTTGTGGCAGGCGTTCAACATGCAGCGCAAGGAAGACAAGGCGCTGCTGCCGCTGATGATCGGCGCACTGGTCGGCACCACGGTGGTTTTCTTCCTCATCGGGCTGATCTTCGACATGCAGTGGTTCCTGCTGCCGCTGGGTCTGCTGCTGGGTGTGCTGCTGGCATTCATCCTGTTCGGGCGCCGCGTGCAGAAGAACGTGTACCGCAAGGCCGAGGGTCAGGCGGGCGCCGCCGCGTGGGTACTGGAGAACCTCCAGGGCAAGTGGCGGGTCGCCAACGGCGTCGCCGCGACCACCCAGCTCGACGCCGTGCACCGCGTCATCGGCCTGCCCGGGGTGATCTTCGTTGCCGAGGGTTCCCCGCAGCGGGTCAAGTCGCTCATCGCGCAGGAGAAGAAGCGCACCGCCCGCCTGGTCGGTGACACCCCCATCTACGAAGTGATCGTCGGCAACGAGGAAGGCCAGACTCCGCTCAAGGAGCTGCAGAAGTACCTCACCAAGCTGCCGCGCAACATCGACGTCAAGCGGATCGACCAGATCGAGGGCAGGCTCACGGCCCTCAGTTCGCGCAGTGGTCCCGCGATGCCGAAGGGCCCGATGCCCCCCGGCGCGAAGATGAAAGGCATGCAGCGCGCGATCCGTCGCCGCTGACCTACTCCCGTCACGAGCCCGTCACCCAGCCAGGTGACGGGCTCGCGGCGTTTCAGGCGTCGGTCGAGCGGCCGGTCAGCAACCACAGCACCCGGTCATAGGCCAGCAGGTGATAGCCGACGAGAACGGCCGCCGAGATCAGCGCCAACCGCGGAAGGGCCGCGCCCCACAGCGCCGCGGCCCCGCCGAACAGCACCGCGAACTCGACGCCGAGTCGCACCGGACCCGGCACCGGCACCGGAGCGCCGCCGCTGCGGCTCGGATCATCGGGCACCGCGAACACTCCCCACAGCAGCGCCGCCGCGACCGGCAGCACGACGACGAGCAGATATCGCCAGGGGGAATCGAAGGCACGCCAGCCGAGCACTCCGAACGAGGTGATGGCGACCAATTCGAGCAGGAAACGCACGGCCAGCAAGGCCGGATTCAGTGACACGGCCTGATCGTATGGCCGCGCGCCACCACGAGCAGGCCCAACGGCTCAGCGGGCGTTGACCAGCGACGTCCCGGTGGCTTGGTCGTGCATGCCGCGCCCGTCGGCATCGGTGAACAGCGCGGGCACGATGAACACCAGCAGCACCTGCCTGGCCAGCGCGCGCACGAACCCGACCGCCACCGGTGCGTCGATGCGCATCACCCGCAGCTTCATGAAGTACTGGCCAGGGGTGAACCCGAACAGCGTCACCGCGGCCACACCGACCACGAACCACACCAGCAGCGGCACCGACGAGGACACGAAGCTGCGGGTGATCACCGCCGCGATCCCGACCGCGATGAACCAGTCGAGGAACAGCGCGACGACGCGGCGCCAGGTGGGGGCGAGTGAGCCTGCCCCTTCGCGAGGCAACCCGTACAGCTCACCGGGGTAGCCGGAGATGTCCGGGTCGCCGGGTTCGCCCGGGGATCCGGAGAGCCATGTGCCGGTAATACGCGCCATGGCTCCCAGGATAGTGGCGCGCGATCGGTCGCCCACGACCGCATTAATGGAGGTCACGTCAGCGCGCGATCGCGCGGATGGCAGGATTAGCCTGAAGGTCGCGCCCGGATGGCTGACATCACCCAGACATCCGGTTCGCGTAACACTGGCGAAACACAGCCTTGACTGTTGGGAAACACCGCGTCCTTAGCGTCAGGTCGCGACGAACCCCTTCGTAGCGACTGCTATGCAGGTCGCTCGAAAGGGCCAGCATCGCGACTGGCTGGGAACCGATTCGTAAGGAGAGCAAGTGACGTTCAGCACGGCCGAAGAGGTCATCCAGTACATCAAGGAAGAGGACATCGAATACGTCGATATCCGCTTCTCCGACCTGCCCGGCGTCCAGCAGCACTTCTCGATCCCGGCCAAGGCGTTCACCGCCGACCTGGCCGAAGAGGGTCTGGCGTTCGACGGCTCCTCGGTGCGTGGCTTCCAGTCGATCGACGAGTCGGACATGCTCCTGCTCCCCGACTTCAGCACCGCTCGGATCGACCCGTTCCGTGCCGCGAAGACGCTCAACCTGAACTTCTTCGTGCACGACCCGTTCACCCGTGAGGCGTACTCTCGCGACCCGCGCAATATCGCGCGCAAGGCGGAGGAGTACCTGCGTTCGACCGGTATCGCCGACACCGCTTTCTTCGGCGCCGAGGCCGAGTTCTACATCTTCGACGGCGTCCGTTACGGCTCCGGCATGAACGGCTCGTTCTACGAGATCGAGTCCGTCTCCGGCTCGTGGAACACCGGCAAGGAGTTCAACCCGGACGGCAGCCGCAACCTCGGCTACAAGGTCCGCAACAAGGGTGGCTACTTCCCCGTCGCCCCGTACGACCACTACGTCGACCTGCGCGACAAGATCTCGACCAACCTGCAGAACGCGGGCTTCGAGCTCGAGCGCGGCCACCACGAGGTCGGCACCGCCGGTCAGGCCGAGATCAACTACAAGTTCGGCACGCTGCTGTCCGCGGCTGACGACCTGCAGCTGTTCAAGTACATCGTGAAGAACACCGCGTGGCAGGAAGGCAAGTCTGTCACCTTCATGCCGAAGCCCCTCTTCGGCGACAACGGCTCGGGCATGCACGTGCACCAGTCGCTGTGGAAGGACGGCAAGCCGCTGTTCCACGACGAGGCCGGCTACGGTGGCCTCTCGGACCTGGCGCGTCACTACATCGGCGGCATCCTGCACCACGCCCCGTCGCTGCTGGCGTTCACCAACCCGACCGTGAACTCGTACCACCGTCTGGTGCCGGGCTACGAGGCCCCCATCAACCTGGTGTACTCGCAGCGCAACCGCTCGGCTGCCGTGCGTATCCCGGTCACCGGCAACAACCCGAAGGCCAAGCGCATCGAGTTCCGCGCGCCTGACTCCTCGGGTAACCCGTACCTGGCCTTCGCCGCCATGATGATGGCAGGCCTCGACGGCATCAAGAACAAGATCGAGCCGCTGGCCCCCGTCGACAAGGACCTCTACGAGCTCCCGCCGGAGGAGGCCAAGAACATCCCCCAGGCCCCCACCAGCCTGGCCACGGTCATCGATCGCCTCGAGGCGGACCACGACTACCTCACCGAGGGCAACGTCTTCACGCCTGACCTCATCGAGACGTGGATCAACATCAAGCGCGAGAGCGAGATCGCGCCGGTCAACCTGCGTCCGCACCCGTACGAGTTCGAGCTCTACTACGACGTGTGATCCTGACCTGCGGGAACGGGCCTGATCGGCCCGTTCCGTCCGCAGTGGGTACGCAGTAAAACGGTTTCGAGTCCGCCCGCTCCGTGATCACGGAGCGGGCGGACTTGTGTCTACGTGGCGGCTGGTCGGAGCCTCACGTGGGTCGAGGCATGGCTTCGGCCAACGCTGTGCGGGCGTCGGCCAGGTGGTGGGCGAGGTCGCCGCCTTCGTGAAGCCAGACGCGGTAGGCGGAGAAGAAGCACGCCATGCCGATTTTCGCCCACAGGGCTGGGCGCACGTCGCTGTCGACGGCGACGCCGAGCCGGCGGGCCAGGTGGTGTTCGATGAGCTGTTCCACCGCAGCCTGTTTGGCCAGGTCGCGGGCCTGTAGCGCCGGTGTGCTGGTGATCAGGGCGTCGCGGGTGCGTGCCTGGGAGAGTTGTTCGCCGCCGAATCTGCTGATCAGGGGAGTGATCACGACGGCGAGGGTGGTTTCGGGGTGTTCGCCCTCGGGGCGCTCGGCGAGGAGGCGGGCCAGGTCGGCGCGCAGGTCGTCGTCTTCGGGGAAGACCAGCTCTTCTTTGCTGGTGAAGTAGCGGTGCAGGGTGCGGGTGCCGACTTCCGCGGCCGCCGCGATCTCGGCGACCGTGACGCCGTCGAAGCCTCGTTCGGCGAACAGGCCGAACGCTGTGTCCACGATGGACTGCCTGGTCCGTTCCCGTTTGAGATCCCGCAGCGACATCGAAACAGTGTCGCATGATGTCCAGATATGGCAGACTGTGCCATATGGCATCAAGTGACAGAACGATAGTTGTTACCGGCGGCACGAGCGGGCTCGGCTACGAATGCGCCAGAAACCTCGCGCGCGACCCGCGCAACACAGTGGTGATCACCGGTCGCGACGCGACTCGAACCCGGGAACTGGCCGCGACGATCGGCGCGCACGGCATGGCACTCGACCTGTCCTCGCGACCGTCGGTCGGTGCGTTCGCCGCCGATCTCGTCGCCGCCGACCTACCACCGCTGTTCGGCCTCGTGTGCAACGCGGGCGTGCAGTTCACCCGCCGGACCCTCACCGCGGACGGCATCGAGGCGACATTCGCCACCAACCACCTCGGTCATCTCGGCCTCGTTCTCGACCTGCTCGACCACTTCACCGCACCCGCGCGAATCATCCTGGTGTCCTCGGGAACTCATGATCCCGACCAGTTCACCGGGATGCCGCACCCACTGCACGCCACCGCGCGCGAACTGGCCTACCCGCCGCCGCCGACCGAATCCGCACAGCGCGACGCCCGCCGCCGATACTCCACCTCGAAGCTGGCGAACCTGCAGACCGCCTACCATCTCGCCCGCGAGCTGGCCCCACGCGACATCACCGTGAACGCGTTCGACCCCGGCCTGATGCCTGGAACCGGATTGGCCAGAGACGCAAGCGCCTTCCAGCGGCTGGGCTGGAAGACGATCGCCCGCGCCCTTGTCGTACTCCCCGGTGTTCGCACGGCGCGCGGATCCGGCGCGGATCTCGCATGGCTGGCCGCAGCGCCGGACCGTGCCGGGATCACCGGTCAATATCTGGTTCGCCGCACGCCGGTCCGATCCTCCGTGGCGTCCTATGACGAACCGGTGCAGCAGGCTCTCTATCGAGACAGCCTGGAGCTGCTCGCCGAATGGGATGCTCGGGCTGACCGATGATCGGCGACACGCCCCGGATAATCGGGGCTGGACGCCGGCGCGGGGACCAGTAATAGTCCGGGGGTGCGATTGGGTGTTGTGGTGGCGCGGGCGGTGGCCGGTGTGGCGTTGGTGCTCGGGATGGTGGCGCCGGCGACGGCCGAGCCGGTGAATGTGGCGTACACGTGGACGCAGGAGTACCTGACCGCGCCCGACGGGACTCGGCTGCACGCGGATGTCCTTCGGCCGCCGGGTATCGCGGCCGACGCGCGGACTCCGGTGCTGCTCACGGCCAGTCCGTACCGGGCGCATCTGGCGTACCTGTCCCAGCCTCGGCCCGGTGGTGGACCCTCGACCGACAACTTGCCGGTCGAGTGGGCGCTGCGGGCGGGATACACGTATGTGATCGTCGACCTGCGTGGGTTCGGCGGGTCCAACGGGTGCCCGGATTTCGGTGGCCCGGGGGAGCGGTCGGATGTGGCGGCGGCGGTCGAGTGGGCGGCGAGCAGGCCGTGGTCTACGGGGCGGGTCGGGGTGGTCGGAACCTCCTATGAGGGGTGGACCGGGATGATGGCGTTGGCCGCGAAGCCGAAGGGGCTGGCGGCGGTGGCGGCGTTCGAACCGGTTGTCGATCCGTACTCGTACCTCTACATGCAGGGCACGGCGTGGAAGTTCGGTGGAAAACCGTTGACCGAGGACGGGATTCGCCCCGCCGACACCGCGGGCGCGGAACACCTGGCCATCGCGTCGACCCCCGGCCACCCCGACGACGGCGACGAGTACAAAGCCAACGCGGTCCAGATGACCCAGGACTGCGCCGCCCGCTACCTCGCCCTCACCACCGACCACAACGGCGCAAACCCGGACTGGCGCGAGCGCGACATGGTCGAGGCGGTCCGTGGCAACACCACCCCGATGTTCCTCGGTCAGAGCTTCCTCGACTCCAACACCCGAGCCGACCGCATCATCGAGGCCTGGGAAGCCAGAGGTCCCGGCGAACACCGCGCCTGGTTCGGCCAATGGGGCCACTCGGACTGCCGCGAAAAGTGCGGCACACCCCACTTCGCCTCGGAGCTCTTCGCATTCCTGGACAAACATGTGGCGGGCGCCGATGTCGAAGTGCCCGGTCCGTCGGTGACCGTCGGCCAGTTCGACGGTGGCTGGCGCGGTGAAACCGCCTGGCCGCCTACGGATTCCCGGCGCGTGTCCGTCGACTTGCGCACCGGCACCTACCACGATCGTGGCCTGTTGCCCGGCGCGGACCGGGAAATCTGGTCGATCTCAGCTCCGGTCACCGAGCCCGTGCACCTAGCGGGCCGGAGCACTGCCGCGCTGACCCTGTCCGGTCCGCCCGAAGCGACTGTCGCACTGGAGCTTTACGACATCGCCCCCGACGGGCGCGCGTCGGTCATCACCCGTGGTATCGCTCCGGTGCGTCCCGAATCCGAGATCCGGCTGCTCTGGCAGGACGCCCGCCTGGCCACCGGTCACCGACTCGGCGTCCGGATCACCAACGCGGTCGACGACGTGTGGTCGCACACGCCGACGAACGCACCCGTCACCGTCACCTCGGCCCGCCTCGACCTGCCCCTCCTCACCACCCCGCGCGAACTCGACCTGCCCGGCGGCGTCCCCATCTGGCACGCGCGGTGGCGAACCGAGGAGACCATCGTGCTCCAGCCGGAGATGTTGAACGACCCCGCGATTCGCATCGAACTCACGGCCCCGACCGGGTGAGAGTGGCAGGTCGATCCGCCCGTCGACGAGGCCGAGTCGCAGCGGGATGCGATCGATCGAGCGCCGGTCCGTCGGGCTAGCGACTGCTCGTCTGGATGTCCTCTGCGTATTGCGTTGCAGCGGAGGCCCCTTCGCCCCGCACGACCCGCGCGACCAGATCGGGATGGGTCAGCTGCGGGTAGTGCCCGGTGCCGGCGATCGTGGTGACAGGTCGATCGGTCGGCTCGATCAGCGGATCGTCCGAACCGACGATGATGTCGACCGGAACCGTGACCCTGGCCAGCTTGGCGGCGAGTTCGTCTCGCGAGGCACCGGCGGCGCGCAAGGCCGCGAAGGTGCGCTGGGCGACGCCGGGCCGCCGCAGATTCGCCACGGCGGAGGCGATGGTCGGCCCTTCTGGAATGCCCAGTCGCGCAGCCAATGTCGCCGCGGGCATCCGCTTGACGACCTCGGCGGCGAGGTGCGAACCCGTGAGCCGGGAGGCGGGCTGCTGCAGGAACGCGGGCGCGATGAGCACGAGCCGCGACACCCGATCGGGATGGCGCAGCGCGAATTCGACGGCGGCCCAGGTACCGAACGAATGGCCCACGATCACCGGCCGAGTCCGTACCGGCGCCATCAGGTCCGCCATCCAGTCACCGGTGGACTGTGTGGATGCCGCCGAGCGCCCGAGCCCGGGGAGGTCGGCCGCCAGTGTCGGCGCGTCCAATTTCCGCACCACCTCGGCCCACGAATCGCTGTCGACCGGAATACCGTGCAGCAGCACATATTCCGGATCGACCTGCTCGCCGACCAGCCAGGTACCGCCGCGGAATCCGGATTTCGGTGTGGGCGCGACGGTGCCGTTGCGACTGGCCACGATCCCGTCGGCATACGTGCGCAGCAGTTCGCTGACCGGCGGATGGCCGATGCCGAGCCGCCGCGCCACGATATCGCTGTCGCTGGTGTCGTAACGGTCGCTGCTGATGAAGGACAGTGCTTCGGGATCGGCATTGGTCACCGCCCGGGGAAGTCGACGGACCAGCGCCGTCGGCAGTGTGAAGCGCGGCGCGGCGACATGCAGATGATCGGCGACGAGCCGAATCAGTTCGGGCAGTGCGGGAGTCGCGGCATCCAGCAGCGGATAGGACTTGCCGACCGTATCGGGTTGGGTGGGCAGCCCGGCGATGAACCTGGCGACGTAGTCGAGATCGACGACCGGAACAAAGGTATCGGCGGAGCCCGGCAGTGCGGGCAATCGACCCTGCCAGAGGTTGTCGATGATGTCGGAGAGCCCGAAATACTGGCCGGGTCCGAGCACCCCCGCCGGATTCGCCATGGTCAGCGGGATGTCACGGTCGGCCGCGATGCGCCGTAGCAGGAGATCGGCCTCGACCTTCGACGCCTCGTACGCGCCGTCGCCATAGTCCTGCGTGCCCCCGTCCCCGGCGGCGCGATAGCCGGTGATGTGCACGATGCGCCGCAGATCCGGCTGCCGTGCGGCCCATTCCAGCACATGCACCGCGCCGTCGAGATTGACCCGACGCGCCACACCCGCATCCAGCCCGAACTTCATCAACGCGGCCGCGTTGTACACATCGCGCACCCCGTCGACGGTGTCGCCCAGCGCGAGATCCGGCTCGGCGATGTCGGTGGTGGTGATGGTCAACCCGGCCGTGTCGACACTCTGCTCGTCGAGCCAGATCCGCAGCCGATCCTGGCTGCTCGCACGCAGCGCGGCGGTGACGGTATGCCCGGTCCGCAGCAGTTCGGCGACCAGCGAGCGGCCGATGAATCCGGCGGCGCCGAAAACGATGGAGTCGGTATGTGCCATGGTTCCTACTTTCAGTAGACCGATTTACATATTTTGAGCTGATGAATCGGAGCTGGGGTGGGGAGGGTTTCAGACCAGAACGTCGATGGTGTCGGCGAGGTGCCGCAGCGGTTGGCGTGAGCGGTGGGTGCGAGCCAGTACCAGCCCGCCTTCGATCAGGGCGAGCGCGACCGTGGTGATCCGTTCGGGCTCGGGATGGCCGAATCCGATCAGCCGTTCCCGGATCGCCTCTTCCCACAGTCGATACGTCGCCGAACATGCCTGCTGCACAGCGTCATTGGTGGCCGCGGTGTCCAGGGCGACCGCCGCCACCGGACATCCGATGGTCCAGTCCGACGCTTCCAGCTGATCGCCAAGCAGGTTCACCATCTTTCGCGCGAAATCTCGCGCGTCCGTCGCCTCGATCGTGCGGATGATCGCCGCGATATCGGTACCGCTCTCGGCGAGTGCCGCGGCCACCAATTCGTCCTTGCCGCCGGGGAAGTGGAAGTACAACGATCCGCGCGGCGCCCCGCTCTCCTGCACGATCTGATTGAGCCCGGCGCCGAAATACCCATGCGACTCGATCAGCGACCGCGTCGCCCTGATCAATTTGCACCGCGTTTCGGCTCCCTTTTTGCCCACCAACTAAAAGTAGACCGACCTACATATTTTTGCAACCGTCGACCTCGCGAGGTCGCGGGTTCGATTACTTATGACGTGCCGCCAGAAGCTCGGCCGCGTCCCCGCACAGGCGGTTGATCACGGTGGCCGCAGGCTCGATATGGGTCACCAAACCGACGCCCTGGCCGGCATCCACGGGCGCGAGCCGGGGATCGTCGACCGCGATCGCCGCGCGAAGACGTTCGGGGTCGGGTAGGTCGTCGGCCTCGGGCCGCGACCACGGGTCAGTGAACTCGTTGCGCAGAACTCGCGCCGGATAGATCGGTGGCCATGGCAGATCGAGTGCCTCATCGAAAGCGGTGGTGACGGTGGTGCTGCTGGAGTTCGCGGCGAGCATCGCCAGGCGGGCGGACTCGGGCAGCAGGGATTCCTCGGCGGCGGCCAGGCAGGTCCCGAGCCAAGCTCCCGCCGCGCCCGCCGCAAGAACGGCCGCGAGCGTTCGCCCGGAGCCGATACCACCGGCAGCCAGGACCGGGACGGACGCGATGTCGAGGACGGCGTCGAGCAGCGGCAGCAAGGCCAGCCGGTCGGCCCCGTGCCCGCCGCCTTCGCTGCCGCGGGCGACGAGAACGTCGATACCCGCATCCTGGGCGCGGTGGGCGCCGGGCGCGTCGTACACCTGGGTGACGGCGAGGATGCCCGCCGCCTGCACCTGCGGCACCCAGGAGAAATCGGTGCCGAAACTGACCGAGATGATCCGTGGACCTGCGGCGATCGCGGCGTCGAGGAGCCCGGTTTCGCGGGCGCGGACCCAGTCGACGAGTCCGATCCCGTCCGGCGCACCGGCGACAGCGAGCTCGCGGCGCAAGGCCGCCACCGACCCCGCGCTACCCATCCCGATCATCCCGAGCCCGCCCGCCGCGCTCACCGCCGCGGCGAGCTGTCCACCGGCCGCGCCGCCCATGGGCGCGTTCACCACCGGCACTCGCAGTCCCAGCGATCGTGACCACTGGGTCGACAGTGTCTGCTCCGGCATCGGTACACCTTTCGCCATGGCTTTGACACTCACCATCATGGCAGCCGACAGGGGGCGCGCGAGGCGCGTATCTTCGACGGCATTGCCGAACGACGGGATGGGGACGCGATGACGATCAGAGATCGCCTCGAACAGATGGTGGCCGAACCACCGATGGTGTTCGGCGAGCCGATCGACACGGCAGACGGAACGACCATTATCACCGTCTCTCGCGGCGGTGGTCTCCTGCGGCATCCGTGCCCGGTCGGGCTGTTCGTCATCCATGAGGGACGTGCGCACTGGACGCCCGCGATGGACGCCAATCGCATCGCTCAACTCGGCGAATGGATCGGCCTGCTCACCGCGGTCATCGCGGCACTGGCGATTCTTCGCCGCCCACCGTGGCCGGACCTGAGCCGCCGGACCCACTGAGCCCGTACAGCGCGAGGGTCTCGAACCGCTGCCACGCCTGCGTGGGCGGTGTCGGCGCGGTCGGCTCGATCACCGTGCCGAGCACGCCGAGCAACCCAGACGAGAGAAACTCGATCGTGCCTGCGGGCTGCTCGTCGAGGAGCTCACCGACCAGTTCGGCGACACACCGCTGGTAGGCGCGCACGACGGTGGCGGTCGCTTTCGGCCCGATCAGCGGGCGATACACCTCGGGATACTGCGCGGCGAGATGGAACATCACGCGCAGCGGCGCGAGCGGGGAACCCGGAGTGGTCGTGCGGATGATCTCGCGACGCAGGAACTCGGTGCAGCTCACCGCGAGCAGGTCGTCCTTGTCGCGGTAGTGCGCGTAGAAGGTGGAACGCCCGACGTCGGCGCGGGCGATGATGTCGCTCACGGTCACCTTGTCGTAGCCGCGCTCGATCATCAGCTCGATCAACGCCTTGTGCAGCGTGTCCCTGGTCCGTCGAACCCGGCGGTCAGGGTGCTCGGCCATCGCTTCCTCCTGCACGGTTTCCCCGGATCTGTTCGATAACGGACACCTCGGGCGATTCTGCTCCTGGTGACGGTCGCGGCGGCACCCGACCATGAACTCATGTCCCGAAATCAGCTTCTCACCCCCATGTTCGTCGACGACGCCGGCACGGGCCTTGTCATCGCAGGCCTGCGTCGCTACAACCTGTTCACCTCGGTGTTCTTCCTCGGCAGGCATCGTCGTCTGCTCGCCGAATTCGTCACGCTCTCCGGTGCGCGCCTTGGTGCTCGCGCACTCGATATCGGTTGCGGTCCCGGCAAACTCGTCCGAGCGCTCGGCGACGCGGTCGGCCCTAACGGTGCTGCCGTCGGCGTCGACCCGTCGGCCACGGCGGTCGCCGACAACAGCGACCGGGATCGCGCGACGCACCATCGCTACGTGGTCGGCCCGGCGCAGTCGCTGCCCTTGGTCGAGGCCGAATTCGACGTTGTCACCAGCACTTTCGTCATGCACCACATCCCCGAGCCGCAGCGTGCCGCCGCGATCGCCGAGATGTGGCGGGTATTGCGGCCGGGCGGCCGGCTCCTGCTCGCCGACGCCTCACCCTCACCCCGGATGCGGAAAGTGCTCGCACTGTTCCTCGGCCGCGGTGGCGATCCGTTCGCCGACGCCGACATCCGCCACTACACCGGGCAGGTCGAGGCAGTCGGCTTCACCGATCTCACCTATACCCAGAGCCGTGACCAGACGGGCATCCTGACCGCGCTGAAACCGGTCGCCCGTCACTGATCTCGGCAACCTGTCGGTGCCCTCGGCTAGGGTCGATCTCGACACGATCACCAATCGAGCACGGGGGTGCGGCATGGAGTTCGATCAGCGCGAAATCGAAGCGCGGGAGTTCGCCCTCGCGGCGCACGGTGACCAGCGCTACGGCGAACATCCCTACATCACCCACCTGACAGCCGTTCGGGGTGTCCTCGACGACTTCGGCTACGGCGGTGAACTCGGCCTCGCGGCCTGGCTCCACGACGTCGTCGAAGACACCCCGGTCACCGCGGAGGAAGTCGAATCCCGGTTCGGCCGTGAGGTTCTCGATCTGGTGTGGGCGGTCACCGGGATCGGCCCCGACCGCAAGGCCCGAAACCAGAACGCCTACACCAAGATCGCCGCCCACCCCGAGGCCGTGATCCTCAAACTCGCCGACCGCACCGCCAATGCCGAGGCCAGCCCGCTCGCCAGCAGCTGGATGGGCATGTACCGCACCGAACACCCCACCTTCAAGGCCCACCTCGGCGGACTACTCGCCGACGACCCCACCGTCGCCCGCATGTGGGAACGCCTCGACCGCCGCCTCGACCCATCAGTAGCGCCGCCCGCCGATCAGTGGTCAGACATCGACCAGCTGGTCGCGGCCGGCGAACACGAAAAGGCCGTCGCGGCAGTACGAGCAGCCTTCGACTGCGATCCTGGCGAAGCAGAACTGATCCTCGCCGAGCGTGCCTGAAACGACTAGCAGACGGCGGTGTGCGGCCGTCTCAGTCGTCCCGGCGGCTGTCGACTGTGAGGGCGGTCTGCGGGTGTGTCCGAGGTGAATCCGGACTCCTACCGGCCCAACGCGTCTGAATCCCGTGCTGAGTGGTCGAGCAGTCTGAATCAGGCCGCGGGACGTCAGGAGCTGGTCGGCCGGTCTACAGCGAGCAGCTGACGGGCAGCGGCGCCTGCGAGCTCCTCGTCCAGTTGTTCGTGGCCGGACTTGCCACCCCCTCCGGGGCCACCGTCGTCGGCGATGACGCGTCGGGCCGACAGATGGATCCCGCTGACGCCGACCCGATGCAGTGCCGGGATGTCGCCGACGGTGATCCCGCCGCCCGCCATGATCTGGATGCGCCCTGCCGCGTGATCGACCATCGCGGCGAGTCCATCGAGACCCTCGGCGCAGGTGGCTGCCCCACCGGAGGTGAGCACCCTGGTCATACCACCGGCGATCAAGGTTTCCAGAGCGGCCGCGCGGTCGCGGATCTGATCTATCCCACGATGAAAGGTCAGCTCTATGTCATCGATACCGTCGAGAACACGGCGTACTCCCTCGACGTCGACTTGGTGGTCAGGAGTGAGCGCGCCGACCACCAGACCGGAAGCACCAGCCGAAACTGCCGCTCGTGCATCAGCATTCATCACCGCGAGCTCATCGGCATCGGTATACACGAAACCCCCGGCCCGGCACCGGATCAGCACGTGGACGGGAATCCCGGTTCCCACCACGGCCTCGATGGTCCCGATACTCGGCGTCAGCCCGCCCGTACTGCCCAGCGCCGCACACAACTCCACCCGATCCGCCCCGACGCGGCGAGCCCCGAGCGCACCCGCCACGTCCTGCACCGCGAACTCGAGCGCGGTCACGTCAGAACGACTGCCAGGCGGGCTTGTTCGCCAGCGCGTATTTGTAGTAATCGGCCAACTTCAGCTTGCTCGCCGCGGCTTCGTCGATCACCACCGTGACATGGCGATGCCACTGCATGACCGAGGCCGGACAGAACGCCGACAACGGCCCTTCAGCGGCGGCGGCGATCGCATCGGCTTTCCCCGCGCCGAGCGCGATCATCACCAGATGTCCGGCTTCGTTGATGGTGCCGAGGCCCTGGGTGAGCACGTGATGCGGCACATTCTCCGGCCCGTCGAAAAAGCGCGCGTTGTCCTTGCGCGTCTGCTCGGTGAGCGTCTTCACCCGTGTGCGCGAGGTGAGCGCCGACCCGGGCTCGTTGAACCCGATGTGCCCGTCGGTGCCGATCCCCAGCAGTTGCACGTCGACCCCACCGGCCGCGGCGATGGCCGCGTCATACCGTCGACCCTCACCCGCGACGTCACCTGCTTCCCCGTTCGGGCTCAGCACCCGTGCCGGATCCAGGTTCACATGGTCGACGAATTCGGATCGGATCACCGAAAAGTACGACTGCGGATGATCCTTCGGCAGGCCCACATACTCGTCGAGCAGGAACGCGCTTGCGGTGGTGAAGTCCAGCTCGCCCTCGCGATAACGCCGCGCCAGTTCCTGATAACTCCCCAGCGGCGACGACCCGGTGGCCAGGCCGAGAATCGCATTGCCGCCCGTCACATAGCGACCGACGATATCGGCGACCGTGCGCGCTACCTCGTTTTCGTCAGCCCGGATCACGATTTCCATCAGATTCCTTCCGTTCCGGCGACGAGCACCCGCCGCGGCCGCAATGACTGGTCGGTGACAAGAATGTCGGCACGCGCGCCGACGGTGAGACTGCCGCGTTCGCCCTCGAGGCCGAGTACGCGAGCAGGGGTACGTGTCGCGGAGACGACCGCGTCGGATAGCGGTATGCCCGCATCGAGGACGGTCCAGCGCAGCACATCGACGAGCCGTGCCGTGCCGCCCGCGATCGCCCCGGGCGAACCGTCGTCGGTGGCGAGCCGGGCGACACCGTCGTGGACCTGAACATCGAGCGCACCGAGCCGGTAGTCGCCGTCGCTCATGCCCGCCGCCGCCATCGCATCGGACACCAGCGCGATCTGATCCGGCCCGACGGTATCGAACACCATCGCCACCGTCGCGGGCGCCAAATGCACACCGTCAGCGATCAATTCGACCACCATCTCGCCACGCCCGGCCGCGGCGAGGCACGCGGCAACGGGTCCGGGGGAGCGGTGATGCAGTGCGGGCATCCCGTTGAACAGGTGGGTAGCGGTGATCGGCCCACCACGAGCCTCGGCGATGCGCGCCGCGGTGGTCGCGGCATCGGCATCGGTGTGCCCGAGGCTCGGCAGCACATCGAGTCGGCGCATCGCGGCCAGCAGCTCATCGAAATGCGCGGTCTCGGGGGCCAATGTCATCGACCGCACGGTGCCGCGCGCCGACGCGTAGATCCGCTCGAACAACGCAGGGTCGCCGGGAATGATCGCCGCGGGATCCTGTGCTCCACAACGGCTCGCATTGATGAAGGGTCCCTCCAGATGCACCCCGAGCAACGCCCCGTCCTCGACAAGATCGGCCAGCATCGCCGCCTGCGCGACCAGCACGTCCGGTTGATCCGACACCAAGCTCCCCATCAGCCCGGTAGTGCCGTGCTCTCGATGATGCACCGCCGCAACCCGGGCACCCCGCGCATCCGCGTTGGGGAACCCGAACCCGGCGCCACCGTGGCAGTGCAGGTCGATCAGACCGGGAAGTACCAGATCATCGCTCGGTGCCGGAAGTCTCTCGGGCGCAGGATGATTCGCGGACGCACCGACCCAGGTGATCAGACCGTCGTCGAATTCGACGACACCGTCGGCGATTTCACCTACCGCCGCCCCGACGAGTCGACCGCGCACGAATCCCATCACCACGAAACCTTCCTCCTACCGGCAACGATCGAGGACCGCCGCCGGACACCACACCGCGATCCGACCCTCGGCCGGACCGCTTCCACAACAACCTTTTTCACGCCCGCCCGATGATCGCCGCGACCGCCTCGCGCCCCACCTGCGGATTCGATGCCGCGCACGCCGCATCCGCGGCATCCTGGCACCGCTGCATATCCACCGCGGCCAATGCCGCCCGGACCGCGGGCAACGCGGGCACCGACATCGACAAGCTCGTCACTCCCAGCCCCACCAGCACCGGCGCCAACGTCGGATCCGACGCCGCCTCACCACACACCCCGACTGATTTTCCAGCCGCCGCACCGGCCGCACCGACCATCGCGATCAAATCCAGCACCGCGGGCTGCCACGGATCGAGCAGGTGCGCGAGCCCACCCGCCATCCGATCCACCGCACACGTGTACTGGCTCAGATCGTTGGTGCCGATGCTGACGAAGTCGAGATGCGCGAGCAGATCGGCGGCACGCAACGCGGCCGCCGGGATCTCGATCATCGCGCCGACCTTCGTCAAGCCGGATTCCCTTGCGAGCGCGGCGAATCCGGCGGCCTCGTCTGCGGTGGCGACCATCGGCGCCATCACCCACAGATCGGCCCCGGTCGCCTGGCCCGCCCGGGCAAGCGCCGTGAGCTGCGTGGCGAGAGTCTCCGGAAACACCGTGCCGATCCGCAACCCACGCACACCGAGTGCCGGATTCTCCTCGGTACCGAGATCGAGAAACGGCAGCGGCTTGTCCGACCCGGCATCGAGGGTCCGCACCACGACTCGTCGTCCGGCGAACTGTTCGAGAACCGCTGTGTACGACGCGGTCTGCTCGTCCAGGGATGGCGCGGACGCCTTCCCGAGATACATGAACTCGGTGCGGAACAGTCCCACACCCTCGCTATCGACCGGCCCCGCCTTCACCGCGTCATCGACGGTGCCGATATTCACCAGCAGATTCACCGGCGTCCCGTCGGCCGTATGCCCAGGCCCACTGGCCGCCGCGATTCGCGCCTTGTCCGCCGCTGCCTGCTCGACAGCGGCCCGCTGATGCTCGGGGTTCGGATCGATCACGACCTCACCGGTCGTGCCGTCGAGCAACACCGGCGCGTCATCGACGAGCCGATCGGTATCGGGACAGTTCACCACCGCGGGCAAGGCGAGGGACTTCGCGAGAATCGCGGTGTGGCTGGTCGGCCCGCCCTCGGTGGTGAGCAACCCGACCACATCGCTGTCACCCAGCATCGCCGTATCGGCAGGCGCGAGATCCCGCGCGACCAGCACGAACGGATACCCCGGCTCCGGAATACCCGGCATCGGCAGCCCGAGCAGCACCGCGACAGTCCGCCCGCCGATATCGCGCAGATCGGTCGCCCGCTCGGCCATGTACCCGCCGAGCGCTTCCAGCTTCGCGCAGAACCCCTCGAATGCCAGGTGCACCGCGTGCGCCGTCGGCATCCCGGCAGCGAGTTCCTTCTCGGTGGCGGCGACGATGCCCGGATCACGGGCCATCGTCGCCGACATCGAAAGGATCTCCGCCGCAACACCGCTCACGCGTGCGGCCCTGGCCTGCATCTCCTCGGATACGCCACCGAGCGCATCCTTGACCCGCGCCAGCTCCTCGGCGACCGAGCCGCCGACCGGATCCTGTGCCGAGGTCTCGAGCTGCGATCCGAACCGCAACCAGGGCGCGCACACCACGCCCGGACTCACGCCGAGGCCACGGATCACCTGTTCCGGCATCAGGCGGCGTCCAGATCCGAGGCGATGAGTTCGGCCAGCTGGTCCAGCACCGCGTCGGCACCCTCGGCATGCAGGGTCACCTCGGCGCCGTGGCCCGCGCCCAGTGTCATCACCGCGAGCACGCTGGCCGCGTCGACCGGTTCGCCACCTCCCACCGAAATCCGCACCGGCACCCCCGCGGCCTGCACGGCCCTGGTGAGTCTCGCGGCGGGCCGCGCATGCAGCCCCACCTCGGATCCGACGATGACGGTGCGGGTTGTCATGGCCTCACTCACCTTCCAGCTTCTTGTCCAGCTTCGTTTCGACTTCGGCAACCGATGGTGCATCGGTTCGAGTATCTTCCGTGGCGGTTACCGCAGCCTCCGCTTCGACCACGGCCGCGTCGGGCGCGCCGACCTCGACATCGGTTTCCGTCTCGCGACCCGGGGTCCGCAGGTTCCACTTCTTGATCACGAAGCTGAAGAGCACGTAGTAGATCACCGCGTACCCGAGCCCGATCGGGATCAGCATCCACGCGTCGGTCGCCTTGCCGAAGTTCAGCAGATAGTCGATCGCACCCGCGGAGAACGTGAATCCATCATGGATGCCGAGCGCGTTCACCAGCGCCATCGACGTACCCGTCAAGAGCGCGTGCACCACATACAGCGGCCACGCCACGAACATGAACGAGAACTCCAGCGGCTCGGTGATGCCGGTGACGAACGCGGTCAGACCGGTGGACAGCATGATGCCGCCGACCAGCTTCTTCTGCGACGGACGCGCGTTGCGCCAGATGGCCAGCGCGGCAGCGGGCAGCGCGAACATCATGATCGGGAAGAAGCCCGTCATGAAGGTGCCCGCGTTCGGGTCACCGGCGAAGAAGCGGTTGAGGTCGCCGCGCACGAGCTGGCCGGAGGCATCGGTGTAATCGCCGACGAGGAACCAGACCGTGGAGTTCAAGATGTGGTGCAGGCCGGTCGGGATGAGCAGGCGGTTGGCCGCGCCGTAGATACCGCCACCGACGACCGAGTTGTCCGCGACGGTCTCACCCACCCAGGTGAGCGCGGTGTTGAACGCCGGGTACAGGAATGCCATGCCGACGCCGACGACCAGACCGGTAACCGCGGTCAGGATCGGCACCAGCCGCCTGCCGTTGAAGAAGCCGAGGAAATCGGGCAGTTTCGTGCGATAGAACCGCTGCCACAGAATGGCCGACAGCAGACCCATCACGATGCCGCCGAGGACGCCGTAGTTGATCAGCGCCTGAGCGCCCTTCGGGTCGGTCTTTCCTTCGAGCACGATCGGTGACATCGCCTTGAACACACCGTCGATCACCATGTAACCGACGACCGCCGCCAGCGCGGTCGACCCGTCGGCCTTCTTGGCCCAGCCGATCGCGATGCCGACGGCGAAGATCAGCGGCAGCCAGGTGAATACGGCCTGCCCGGCCGCCGAGATGACCGACGCGGTGCTCTCCAGCGCGGAGAAACGGCCGAGGAGATCGTCCTGGCCGATGCGCAGCAGGATGCCCGCCGCGGGGAGCACCGCGATCGGCAGCATGAGGCTGCGACCGAGGCGCTGCAAACCCGCGAACACCTTCGATTCTTGTTTGGGGGTGTCGGTAACGGCAGTCATGTCGACCTTCTTCGTGCCGGCTTTCCGGCGGTCTCGGCGAGGGAGGACCGGCTTGCCCGCCGATCCGGGTTAACTGTTGTGAACCGGTATCCCTGACGGGTACTGTCCGGTCATAACCAGTTGCCAGTTTGACCAGGTGGAGGTCGGATGTCAACCGCTGAATATGATGTGGCGCACATTCGAGACTCCCATACTGGTACCGGCAACCACCGCCGAAAGGGAGAACATATGTCCAAAGCGGAAGCGATCGTCGCCGGCCTCGGCGGCGCGGACAACATCGTCGAGATCGAGGCCTGCATCACCCGGTTGCGCACCGAGGTGAAGGACGGCAGCAAGGTCGACGAGGCCGCGCTCAAGGCCGCCGGCGCACACGGTGTCCTCAAGTCGGGGTCGGTCGTTCAGGTCGTCGTCGGCCCCGAAGCCGACACCTTGGCCGACGACATCGAGGACATCCTTTGAGCATCCCTGTCATCGCCCCCCTCCCCGGCAAGGTCATGGCCCTGTCCGAGGTCCCCGATCAGGTCTTCGCCGAACAAATCGTCGGCTCCGGCGTAGCGCTCGACCCCGACCGCACCCGCGGCACGCTGATGGTGACAGCCCCCATCGCCGGCAAGATCCTCAAACTCCACCCCCACGCCTTCGTCATCCTCGGCCACGGCGTCGGCGTCCTGGTCCACCTGGGCATCGACACGGTGAAACTGAAGGGCGAAGGCTTCGAACTCCTCGCCACCGAAGGCGACACGGTGGAAGCGGGCGCCCCCATCGTCACCTTCGACCCGGCGGAAATCGCCGCCACCGGCTACTCGGTCATCTGCCCCGTCGTGGTGATGGACTCCGCCAAGGACTCGGTCCACACCGACACCATCGGCACCACCGTGGACTCCGGCGGCCTCCTGTTCGACTCGCCGTAGCCGCCCTGACCTGCTGCTGAACCTTTCGGCGCGCCGACCCGTAGTCCGTATCAGCGGGTCGGCGTCGATTCGTGTCGCTCGAGCGAAGGAGGTTGACCGGTGAGTGCGGTGGAGCAGACCAGTGAGCAGTTCGCCGAGCGGTTGTTCGGCGCCGCGCTCGGGGCGATCGACATTCTCGCGGTGCATCTCGGAGATCGGCTCGGCTGGTATCGGGCGTTGGCTGAGGGTGGGCCGGCCGATGCGGGTGAGTTGATCGCGCGGGCGGGCGGGGATCGCCGGTACGCGCAGGAGTGGCTCGAACAGCAGGCGGCGGTCGAGATTCTGACGGTGACCGCGGATGGGCGGTTCGCGCTGCCGGTCGGCGCCGCGGAAGTCCTCACCGACCCGAAAAGCCTCGATTACCTTGCACCACTGGCTCGTATGCTGGCTGGCGCCGCTGCCCAGATGCCCGCGCTGGTGCGCGCTTATCGCGACGGCGGTGGAGTCGGCTGGTCCGAATACGGCGCCGACATGCGCGAATCACAGTCGGACATGAACCGCCCCTGGTTCGAACAACGTCTCGCCACCGATCTCGCCGGTGTCGCCGATGTTCACGCTCTGCTCTCGCGCCCGGATGCCAAGGCAGCCGACATCGGTTCAGGCGGCGGCTGGTCCGCGATCGCGCTGGCCCGCGCCTACCCGCAGCTGACCGTCGACGGCTACGACATCGACCAGCCGTCGGTGCGGATGGCCACCGAGAACGCCGCCGACCTCGGCAACCGGGTCCGCTTCCACCAGGCCGACGCCGCCACCGACCTCCCCGAATCCGCCTACGACGCGCTGTTCGCCTTCGAATGCCTGCACGACATGCCACACCCCGTCGAGGTGCTGACCTCGATGCGCAAAGCCCTGCGACCGGGCGGCGCGGTGATCATAATGGATGAGGCCGTCGCCCCGGAATTCACCGCGCCCGCGAGCGACATCGACCGCCTGATGTACGGGTTCAGCCTGCTGGTATGCCTGCCCGACGGCATGGCGCACCCCGACTCCGCCGGCACCGGCACAGTCATGCGCACCGCGAAACTGGGGGAGTACGCCGACAAGGCCGGTTTCACCGCCGTGGACATCCTCCCGATCGAGGACTTCGGATTCTGGCGCTTCTACCGGCTCACGGTCTGATCGGCCAGCTGCTCGGTCTCCACTGTCCAGCGCCTGGCGAGATCGTCGAAATACCGCTGGCTGCTCCACAATCGGTAGTTGCCGATCACGTAGACCCGCCTACGCGCCCGCGACACCGCCGCGTTGAGCACATTCGGATTCGTCGCCGCCCACCGTCGCGACCCGCCCGCGGCGGGCGATGTCCCCAAGATCAGCACCACGACCTCGGCCGAATTGCCGTGCATGGCATGGACAGTGCCCACCTGCCGCTCCGCGAACTCCGCGCCGAGCACCTCACGCGCGACCTCCTGCGCGCCATCGGCGACATCACGGAACGGGCTGACCACACGGATATCGGCCGCGGCCACCCCGTCCTCGGTCACCCGCGCGAGCAACGAGGCGAGCGCTTCGCCCTCACCGGGAATCCAATTGCCCTCGGCCCGTGCGGACCTGACGTCGATCCACCGATCGTGCCCGGGGAACTCCGGCCGATCCGGCGTGCCGAACACCAGCAGATCATCGTCATAGGCAATGTGATGCGTGAGCTCGAAAATCGGTCTGTCACTGCGCCGATGGACCCGCAAGGGCGTGCCGACCCACACTGGCGCGACCGAATCCGATGGCATCAGCCATGTCCCGTACCGCACCCCGCGATCAGCCGCCTGACGTGCCGACGCGTGATCCGGCATCCACTCCGCATCGAGGCCGTACTGCTGCACCAACGCTTCCTGTGCGGAAGTGGGCAGCGCGCCGACAGGTCCCAGCTGACGATGATCGCCGACGATCACCGCCCGCCGAGCCCGCCACAATCCACCGGCCACCGACTGCGGCGCAGCCTGCCCGGCGTCGTCGACGAACAGCCATCCGAGCGCCTCGGACCCCAGCCCGGCGAACAGCCGGGGTAGCGCGGTGAAGGTCGTGGTAATCATCGGCACCGCCAGGAACAGCGTCTGCCACGCCGCCGCGACGGTCTCCGTCCTAGGCGCGACCGCGAGCTCACCGCGGATCAGCGCGATAGCGACGATCAGATTGTCGCGAACCCGCGGCGCCGCGTTGAGCAGGAACGCGCGATGCAATTTCAATGCCGACAGGAACAGCTCACGCCGCGCGCTCGCGTACTGATCGTCCGCCCATGGATTACACAGCTGGAACTGCTCGTCGTCACCCGCCACGTCACCGAACGGAATTGTGCGCGACCAGTTCTCGCGTCCGCGCTCGATAACATCCAGGGCCGCCGCCCGCCGCTCCGTCAACTCGACGTGCTCGCGAATCAGCGTGCGTCCGTGCTCGGCCGCCTCGGCCCACTGTTCCCGCGTGTATTCGACCTCGGTCTGGCGCCGTCGCACATCCGCCTCGGCGATATGTCGTTCCCGCAGCAACTCATTGCTGCGGGCACTCCACCGCCGCCCCGCCCGGAACCCCGTCGACAGCGACGCCACGAACCCGGGCTTGCGCCCACCATGCTCGGTCAGGAACTTGCCTGCCCGGTGGTGCGCGGCCTGAGCTGCGCGCAGATGTTCGGTCGCCAGCTGATGACGTTCCCGCCAATGCGCGTGTGCGTCATCGGCATTGGTGATTTCGACGGCGGTCGACTGCAACCCGGCGTTCATGGTGGGCAGGTCGGCAACCGCATCTGCGACGTCCTGCCGCTCTTGCGCCAGCCTGCGTACCTCGGCGCGACGAGTGGTGAAGTCCCGCACCGCGGTCGGCCAGTCCGGAATCGAATCCGGGTCGGCCTCGGCCTGTTTGAGGATGTCGAGCATCCCGCCGTTCGGTGTCCCGGTCTTCCGCTCGGCGGCGAACCGATCCCCGAACCAGAACTGTTCGGCGAACGTCCGTCGCGTTTCGCCCAGTGCCGCGGCCACCAACCCCCACGCGGGTGCACCGCCGACTAGTTCGGCCAGGTCGGTGAAGTGATTGAGCTCGCCGTCGATCGCGCCACGATGCTGGATCTCGGCGACCACGTCGGCCGCGGTGGCATCGCTGTCCGTCGCCGCGACCACTTCGAACCCGGTCACGCTGTTCGCCACTCGGTGCGCGCCCACCGTGTAGTTCTTCGCCACCTGAACCTGCTCGGTGACGCCGGCGAACACCGCCATCGGATCATCGAAGGCCGCCAGCTGCGCGGCCCGCTCGACCAGAATCCCGGCCAGCAGGTCTCGCAACATCGTCGTCGTTCCGGTGCCTGGCGCACCGTGCACCGCGAAAATCCCGGCGCTGTCACGCAATTCGGACAGCGCACGATCTACGGCGAACTGCTGTCCCGACACCAGCGGATCGCCCGGCCAGCGACCGTCCGGAATGAGTTGGGGGAGTAGCCCTTCGACTACCGCGTCCTGTCGTCGACGAACATCGATCCGGTCATCGACCGGCAGCGCTTCGGCCGCCATGAGGTAATCCCGCAGCGCCGCACCGATATCGCCGCGTTCCACCGCCCTCGCGAGCTCGGCCAGATCCGGCCCCAGCCCGCTGTTGAGCCGATCCTCTGCGGCATCGCTGTCCGCATCACGCGCCGCGACCTGGACGCACGCCACCCGCACGCCACCGGCCCGCAGTTCCGATCGAATGCCCAACGCGGCACACAGTTCGCCGGTGAAGATGTGCAGGTCGCGACCGGTCAACCGAGGCGCATCGACCATGTCCTCATCGCCCGTGATGGCGAACCGTTCAGCGAAGGCCAACGCTGACATTCCGGCGAGCCCCGGCGAGATGACCCCGTCGGCGCCCGCCGCGATCAACGAGGCCGCCACACCACGGCCCGCCATGTCCAGCGCACGCCACCGCGGCGCCGGACCCATGTATTCGGTGCCCGGCTGCGTCTCTTGTGTGAGCGTGTCGAGCGCGGCGGTGAACGCCGCCGAATCATGGTCGAACCCGTCGGCCCAGCCGATATCGTCGGGCCCCGGCGCTCGCAAACGATTCACCGCCCATGCCAACCCCGACAATGTCGCCGAGCCGCCGACAACCACCCCGCTGTCGGTCAGTGTTACCGCGAAAGCCGCTGTGGTCCCGGCGCGTCGAGCGTCGGCCTCGAGCTGATCCTCACCGAATGTCCGCACCAGCGCTTCCCGCGCGCGCCCCACCTCGAACAACCCGCCGTACACGACGAACTGCCACACCCGCCCTGCCTTCAACGCGGGCAGCGCGGCGAGGTTCTCCCACGGCGCGAGGTCGTCCGCCGCGAGATCGACCACCGGTCCGTCGGTCTCGACGTCCGGCACAAGCTGTGGACCGAACAACTCCACGGTCTGCCAGAAACGCACGAGCCGCGCGGCGTGCTCGGAACCGCCCACGATGCACCCCAATCCGGTCGGCCATCATTGCAGACAACCCCGATCACGGTACGCGATCCGGATTCCTCTGGCACGTCACCCCGATGGTCCCGCCTGGCGTGGCGAGACCATCGGCGCTGGTCCTACAGCCGCGGCAAGCACCCCGCCGCCCGCAACCGCCCCGCCAGCGAACTCGAAACCAGCGCGCCCGACCCGCTCCCGCCGCCGAGAGCCACCAGTACATCCCCACCCAACCCGGCTCCGAACGAGCACCCGAGCACATTGATGTCGATGAAGATGTTCTCCTTCGGCTCCGGCTCCGCCACAGCAGAACCCGCTCCGACCACAGCTCCGGCGACCACTGCCACTGTGATCGCAGCTGCCTTGATGATGCCCACTTGTCCTCCTCGATCAGCGCAGTACGTACCGACGACCAGGGTTGACCGCCCTGACCGCCCGGAAACCTCGACCTCTTGCCGGGAAAACCCTTTGACCCGTCGACCTCGCGCCGCGCACGCTGGGATCATGGACGACTTGGCCCACGCCGCAGACCAGTTCGTGCTCGGTGAGCTCGACGGTGCGGACCTGTCCATGATCGCGGCCGAGGCGCTCGCGCGTGGGATCGACACTCCCGCGCTGGTCGAGCTCGCCTGCCTGCACCGAACAGATTGCAGCACCGCCCCCGACCTGTTCCGCACTGCGATGGCCGAGCTGGGGCTGGTGCACGACTGGAGAGCGAGGGAAGTCGACGTCCGGGTCAGGCGAGCTCGGGAACACGCGACATCTCTGCTGGCCGACGACAGCGCGATGGCCTACCACTTGGGCGGGATCGTCGTGGAGCTCATCGAGCTGGCCGGATACCCCGATCCGCCCGCGCCGGATATGGAAGACCTGGCCCGGGGTTTCGACGTGATGTCGGAGTACCTCGAGTTCGCCGACTGTGAATCGCTTCGCGAACAGATCCGGCAAGCGTGCCGAAACCTGCTGGCGGGCCCGCCCTACGCACCCGTGAACCCGCAAATATCCACCGCGTCGCCGGAGCAACGTTCGGTACGTCCTACGAGGTGGCGGCGGTTCACCGCCTCCCTATGGTCCCGGCGCGCAGTCAGCGCAGCAGCATCTCCGCCACGGCCTTCGGTGCTGCAAGCCATTCACGAACGTTGTTGCGTACCTCGGTGACCCGCCTGCACTCGCAATAGGCGACCACCCCGTCGGCCTCTATACCCGCTGCCCGGCACAGCGCCACCGCGCGAGGGAGGTGCTGATACTGGCTGACGATGATCGCCCGGTCGATGCCGAACATCGACCTCGCCCGTTCGCAGGTCTCCCGGGTAGAAAGCCCAGCACCATCCGACCGAATAATGGCTGGGTCGATGCCGTGGTCGAGTAGATAGCGCGTCATCGACGCGATCTCATCGCCCGAGGAGCCGCCGGCATCCCCGGACAGCAGAATCCGCGCGGCCTTGCCCGCTTCGACCAACTCGATCGCCACATCGAGACGTCCCCGTAGATAAGCCATCGGAGTTCCGTCCGGCGCGACCCTGGCGCCCGGGATGATCACGACGGGTGCGCTGGGCGCGGCCGCCACATCACTTCTATGGCCGGACGACAAAATCCACATCGCCATGTTCGCCCCGGCCGTCACCAACACGAGGCCACCCGCCAAGACAAGTCCGGCCCGCGCGATGCGACGCAACCCCCGACGCTTCCCGCTATGTTCGCCCGCCATAGGCCCTTTCATACATGAACACTGCGAAAATATCCCCTGACTAGGGGATTTGACATTGCAAATGTCGACACGTAACTTTATTCCAGTCAGAGCGACACGGACACCGACTCAGCCGCCAAGCGGCCGGGACACGAGGTAGGACGATGAGCGCCTGACTGATCATGTGTTCAGAGGAACTCGGATCGGATTTGCTTCCGGCCGGTTGTCTGAGCTAAGTTTGAACCCTTGCTTCACCGAAACCCCTACTAGATGTTGTGGGTAGAAGTGTGTGCGTGTGTTCTTTGAGAACTCAATAGTGTGTCGATGAATGTCAGTGCCAATATTTATATTGGTTCCAGCTTTCATGTACCCCCCGGTCATGGAAGTTGGACATTGAAAAACAACAGCGAAATTTTTTGCTGGTGTTTGGCTTTGCTAGGTTTTCGGACTCTAGTTAGATAATTTTGATTGCACCCCTGGGGGTGTTTTCGAGAGTCTTCAACGGAGAGTTTGATTCTGGCTCAGGACGAACGCTAGCGGCGTGCTTAACACATGCAAGTCGAGCGGTAAGGCTCTTCGGGGTACACGAGCGGCGAACGGGTGAGTAACACGTGGGTGATCTGCCTTGCACTTCGGGATAAGCCTGGGAAACTGGGTCTAATACCGGATATGACCACGAGATGCATGTCTTGTGGTGGAAAGATTTATCGGTGCGAGATGGGCCCGCGGCCTATCAGCTTGTTGGTGGGGTAACGGCCCACCAAGGCGACGACGGGTAGCCGACCTGAGAGGGTGACCGGCCACACTGGGACTGAGACACGGCCCAGACTCCTACGGGAGGCAGCAGTGGGGAA
>NZ_JBHXNK010000024.1:0-34530 GCF_042719755.1 Nocardia sp. NPDC058519
TCATCTCGAGGGTGTCGCGTTCACGGGCGAGCTCGCCCGCCATCGCGGCGGCCAACTCGGGATCGAGCTCACCGAGAGACTGGGTATTCACCGAAGCGGTCGTCTGCGTCACGCATGTGAGTCTATTGCCGACCCTGTGCGAGCCGAGCACGGGGATACCGCAACGCCGTCCGAGCCGCCACCCGGGAGACGCAGCTCACAGCGCGACGCTCGAACGCCTGACCAGGTTCGATAGCCGTCGAACACGGCCGTCATCCGGTAACGACACTCATCCGCCGGATCGCCCCGGGTGTCAGCGGCTCGTCGAGCAGACGCCCGAACCGCTCGACCCGATTCTGGGCACCGACCGCACCGTCGAGCCACCCACCGAGCAACCGGTAACCCTCCACATAGGTGCTGATGTAGGCCCGCCACAGCGGCGAGGACAGGAACCGCAGCGACTGCCGCGCCCGTTCCGGCGTCGCCAGAATCCATCGCTGCAGGAACTGCGCCACCTCGTCCTCGCTGCGATGCTGATCGTGCAGCAGCAGCGCGGCGTCCTGACGCACGTTCAGCAATTTCGCCGACGCGGTCGAGAAGCGTTCGGCCCGTTCACCGTCGAAACGAAGGCCGAGGTCGGCGTAGATCTCCTGGGCCCACACGCCCCAGCCGGGTCCGACGATCGACTGCAGAGCCAGGTCGGCAAGGCCCTCGGCCATCAGGCACTGCGGTGTGTTGACCAGGAACAGCGTCTGCTCGTCCTCGCCCGCCGCGACCAGACCGGCTTCCTTGCGGCAGTGCTCGGTGTGATGGCCGGGGTAGGCCTCGTGCGCGATCAGTGCGGGAAGGTTGCCCATGTGCTGTTTGAGGTCGGAGTTGATCGCGACCGTCGAGGCGAAATTGCCGAGGTAGTAGTTGAAGCCCGACCAGGGCTTGTCGCCGACCACCTCGTAGGTGACGTGCTCGTGGTCGGGTAGCGGATACCGGTCGCGCACCCGCTCGCGCAACGCGCTGGAGAACGCTTCGACGCAGATCGCGAGTTTTTCCGGCGGGATCTCGTCGCCGCGACGGTAGGCGGCGGCGCGTTCGGCGAGCGGACCGTCGCCGCCGAGCACCTCGTCCATCTGCCGGTGCGCTTCGCGGTAGTCGTCGGGGTCACCGGGTGCGATGTCGACGTCGAAGTAGGCGCGGACCTCGTCGACGAAGCCGATCTGCTCACCGGCGAATTTGCGGGCCGAGCACTCCATCGCCACCAGGTGGGCATCGAGGAATTCGGTGCGCTGGGCCGAGAGCCCGGCATCGGGCAGGGCGGCCCGCAGCTCGACGGCGCGCCGGGCCAGCTCGGCGGGTTCAGGGACGGCGGCGTTCTCGACATCGCGACGCAGCTGCGGATCGCCGGTGTAGGCGTCGACGAACCCCTCTTCGAGGCGATCGAAAGCCAAACCGAGGCGCAGGTATTCAGTGACAAGTGGATGTGACCCCATCCGCCCGACATTACGTGGTCCATCCGAAAATGGCGCCGTACCTCGGGGTTGTTGCTAGTTACCGACTGGTAGCCAAACCCCCTGTTGCGCGCCGGTGGCGAGCACGGAGCACAATCTCGCTATGCGGTCAGAGTTATCCCGGATCTCACCAGACGGGCAGCCAAGCTGTGCGGATGCGCCCGGACGGGGGGTCGGGTAGGTGGCACGGATGAGTGAACCGAGCCCCTATGTGGAGTTCGACCGCAGCCAGTGGCGCACACTGCGCAAATCGACTCCCCTGGTTCTGACCGAGGACGAGCTGACCGGCCTGCGCGGTCTCGGCGAGCAGATCGACCTCGAGGAAGTCGCCGAGGTCTACCTGCCGCTGGCCAGGTTGATCCATCTACAGGTCGCGGCACGGCAGCGGTTGTTCGCCGCCACCGCCACCTTCCTCGGGGAGAAGCATCCCGATAAGCAGGTGCCGTTCGTGATCGGTGTCGCGGGCAGTGTCGCGGTCGGCAAGTCGACCACCGCGCGCGTGCTGCAAGCGCTCCTGGCGCGCTGGGATCACCATCCGCGAGTCGACCTGGTGACCACCGACGGATTCCTTTATCCCACCGCCGAACTCATCCGTCGCGGCATCATGCACCGCAAGGGTTTCCCGGACAGTTACGACCGGCGCAAGCTGCTGCGGTTCGTCACCGAGGTGAAGTCGGGCGCCGAAGAGGTGTGCGCGCCGGTGTATTCGCACAAGTCCTACGACATCGTGCCCGACGAGAAGCACTGTGTCCGTCAGCCCGACATTCTCATCGTCGAGGGCCTGAACGTGCTGCAGACCGGTCCGCGACTGATGGTGTCGGACCTGTTCGACTTCTCCATCTATGTCGATGCCCGCATCGAGGACATCGAGAACTGGTATGTGCAGCGCTTTCTCGCGTTGCGCAAGACCGGCTTCGCCGACCCCGAGGCACACTTCCACCACTACGCGGCGTTCAGCGACGAGCAGGCCACCGCGGCCGCGCGCGATATCTGGAACTCCACCAACCGGCCCAACCTGGTGGAGAACATCCTGCCGACGCGCCCGCGCGCAACCCTGGTGCTGCGCAAGGACTCCGACCACACGATCAACAGGCTGCGGCTGCGCAAGCTCTGATCAGCCTGCGCGGCAACAGGTTCCGCGCACATCCTCAGCGGGAAGTGGCCGTCGGCGAACCCAGCGAAACGACCTGCTGCGCCAATTCCTCACGGGCGTCGCCCTTGTGGACAACCAGCACCCCGTGCGGTGTGCCGCGCGCATCGGTAGGCTCGCCGGCGACCACCTCGATCATCGACTCCTGCGCCCTCGGGAGCATGTCGACCACCGGGTACTCCCCGACCGGCGCCCACCCCTGTGCCGCCGACTGCAGCCGGTCGACCGTGCTCGGCGCGCCCGCGAAGTCGGCCCATTTACGGGTGGCGATCGTGATCGAGCTGTCGGTGCCCCACCGCGGGCTGTAGGCCGCCGAGCACTCGCCCGGCAGCGTCGGCAGCGCCAGGACGCTGTTGGTGGCGGCGTCGATGGTCGCCACATTGCCGCTGCCACAGGTCGCGCTGCGCGCCGTCGCGCCTGCCAGCACGAAGGTGTGCCCGTCCGGTCCGGCGGCGGCCGAGAGTCCGGCGTCGATGCCGGGCACGCGGCCGAGCGGCAGGATGGCGTCGACGCCGATGGCGTAGAGGTGGCTCTTCTCCCACCACAGTCCGCGCGATTCGACGCGAGCCAGCAGGACGAATTCGTCGGTGGCCGCCACCAGCTTGGCGCCGTCCCACGCGCCGCCGGTCAGCGGACTCGGCGAATCCGGCAGGACGATCTCACGTTCGGGTCCGGCGGGCTCGGTACCGCCCAGATCCATGCTCATGATCTGGCCCGGCTCCCGCCACCAGCCGACCACCGACCCACGCAACGCGACCGCGTCGCTGCAGTCGCACGGTATGCGCGTCACCGACCGGTCCCGCACACCCAGCGCGACCAGTGTCTTGCTGCTCGTCTCCACCGCGAACGCGTACTGCCCGTCCCTGGTGAACGACACCGCGGCCGACGAATAGCCGAAACTACCCGGCGCCCTGACAGTTTCGGCGCCGTGTACCACCGCGAGTTCGGCGTCGGTGCGATAGGCGAACACGGGGCCCTTCGCGGCCTGCTCCTCGGCGGGCGTCAGTCGTGGCGGCGCCGGCTGGTCGACCCCGCCGCAACCCGTGACCACCGCCACGGCACCGAGCACCGCGATCCGCGCACGCCATCCGCTCGCCTTCATCGCAACTCCCACAGCTCACACCCCTGCAATGTGTCGTCGGGCCCGGTCTCGTGCGGCAGCCTAATGGACACAGCCACCCGAAGACGTGCGCACGGCCGGAGCGAATGCGGAGGTACGCCTAGCCCGGGGGCGTCCCGGATCGGGCCTTCTCGACTACAACTTCCAGGCCGGGTCGAGCCTGGTCGCCACGTCGATATCGCGGACGGTCGACCGCCGGATCCACGTGCAACGGGATGGTCAGTTCGACGACCGCTACGACATCACACGCCGAAACGACGGTGCCGCGCGGCGTAATCCCTCAGTGCGCGCAGGAAGTCGACGCGCCGGAACTCCGGCCAATACGCCTCGGTGAACCAGATCTCCGAGTAGGCGCTCTGCCACAACAGGAAACCTGAAAGTCGCTGTTCGCCAGAGGTTCTGATCACCAGATCCGGGTCGGGCTGACCGGAGGTGTAGAGGTGCTGGCCGATCGCGTCGACCGTAATCGACTGCACCAGATCCTCACCCGACTCCCCCGCGGCGATCTCCTGGCGCACCAGCGAACGCACCGCGTCGGTAATCTCCTGGCGCCCGCCGTACCCCACCGCGACGTTCACATGCACGCCATCACGCCCGCTCGTGCGCTCGGCGGCCACCCGGAGTCGCTTGGCGATCAGCTCGGGGAAACCCTCGAGCGACCCGACGATCCGCACGCTCCAGTTCTGCTCAGGGGCGGATAGTTCCTCGACGACATCGGTGATCACTTCGAACAGCGTCTCGAGCTCATCGGCATCGCGGCGCAGGTTCTCGGTCGAGAGCAGATAGACGGTGACCATCTCGATGCCCTGGTCGGAACACCAGCCGACGAGCTCGGCGATCTTCAGCGCGCCGACGCGATGGCCGTGGCTGACATCGGTGAACCCGTTCTCGCGCGCCCAGCGGCGATTGCCGTCGCACATCACGGCGACATGGCGAGGGTGCTGCTTGTCTGCCAGCTGCTGCGACAGCCTGGCTTCGTAGATGCGGTACGGCAATCCACGCACCCGACCAAGAAACGACTCCACAGCCGCACCCTACGCCTGGAACTGCCTCACTCCCCCGCCTCCCCGGTCTTGCCGTAACCTTGGGCCGGTAACCTACGGTACCGTAGGTTTTGGCTTGGGAGGTTTCGTGGAGGCGGTTCTGACTGAGGCCGACGGGCACTCGAAGCCGCGGTTTCGCGGGTGGATTCATACGTGGGCCGTTGGCGTCGCCGCTGTCGCGGTGACGGTGCTCGTGGTGTTCGGGTTCCTGACGTCCTTGACCGCGGGCTGGTCGACGCTGCTCTACGGGGTTTCGGTGTGCGCGCTGTTCGGCGTGAGCGCGGTGTATCACCGGATCACCTGGGCGAGCGTGCGGACCAGGGTGCGGATGAAGCGGGCCGATCATTCGATGATCTTCCTGTTCATCGCGGGCAGTTACACGCCGTTCGCGCTGCTCGGGTTGCCAGGTCGGACCGGGCAGATCCTGCTGGTCGTGGTGTGGGCGGGGGCCATCGCGGGAATCGCGCTGAAGTTGTTGTGGCCGACCGCGCCCGCATGGGTGGGGGTGCCGCTGTACCTGCTGCTGGGGTGGGCGATCGTGCCGGTGGCGCCCGAGCTGCTGCACAACGTCGGCGTGGCGCCGCTGGTACTGCTCGCGGTCGGTGGGGTGATCTACAGCGTGGGGGCCGTGCTGTACGCGACCAAGTGGCCCAACCCTTGGCCCGACTTCGGGCATCACGAGTTCTTCCACGCGGCGACGGTGGTCGCGGCGCTGTGTCACTACGTCGCGATCTGGCTCGTCGTGCTCGGCTGAACGGCGCGTGGGCGTGGCGTGGACCCGCGTGCCTTCTATGCTCAGTAGTTGTGTCACCGGTCAGCGCAGCTCGTGATGCCCGGGCGTCCTCCGGCGCCGGGGTCGGGCGTGCGCGGTGAACCGGCTGGTCCGGTGGGCGCTTCAGTCCTATTGGGGACTGGCGCTGGTGGTCACCTCCGCCAATTTGGTCGGGGCCACGGCTATCTTCCTGGTCAGCTGGGCGGGCGGCGTGTTCAGCCGGGTCGGCACCGATTGGAGTGACGCGGCGCCGCTGATCCTGATCTATCCGGTGGTCGGCTTCCTCGCAGGCATCGGAATCTCGCTCTACGACCGGCGCCGGTACATGCGCTGGCTCGACGACAACCGCAAACCGACGCCCGAGGAAGCGCGGGTCCTGATCCGGCTGCCCGCCGCGATCACCGCGCGCGTGATCGTGCTGTGGGCACCGGGCGTCGTGTTGACCGTGTGGCTGGTCGACCGGTTCACCGACTATCACAACGTCCCCGTGCTGCTGGCCGGCTTCGCCCTCGGCGGGCTGGAAGCGGCGGGCGCGACCTATCTGATCCTGGACCGGCTGATCCGGCCTGCCGTGCCCATTGTCGCCGCGGTGCTCGGGCCCACCGTGCATCCCAGCTCGACCGTGCTGGTTCGGGTACTCGTCACCTGGGCGGTGTCCAGTGCGCTGCCGGGACTGATCATCATCGTCGTCTTGAGCGACTCCACCACCTCCGCCTCGGACCGGGTGCGTGCCGCCTGGCTGTTCTCGATCGTCGCGCTCGGTGTCGGCGCGTTCGCGACCGCGCTGCTCGCGCGCTCGGTGGCCACGCCGATGCGCACGATGTACCGGGCGCTGGACCGGATCACCCGCGGCGAACTCGATGTGCGGGTGCCGGTGGGCAGCGCGAGTGAGATCGGGCGGCTCGAACACTCCGTGAACGAACTCGCGGCCACGCTGCGCGACCAGATGCACACCGAGGATGTCTTCGGCAGGCACGTCGGCTCCACCGTGGCCGAACGCGCGCTGGCGGGCAGCACCGACCTCACCGGCGATGTGCGCATCGTCTCGGCGCTGTTCGTCGACGTCACCGGCTCGGTGCAGCTCTCCGCCGAAATGGCACCCGAGGATTTCGTGCACAAGCTCAACCGCCTGCTCGCCACGGTCGTCGCGGCCACCGAGGACAACGGCGGCCTGGTGAACAAATTCGCGGGCGACGCCGCCCTGTGCATCTTCGGCGCCCCGTCCGCCCTGCAGGACAACGCCACCCCCGCCCTGCGCGCCGCTCGCCGCATCCGCGACGAAGTGGTCGCCACCGGCGAACTCGACGTCGGCATCGGCGTCGCCCGTGGCCAGGTGTTCGCCGGCGACGTCGGCGCCGACACCCGCCTCGAATTCACGGTCATCGGCGACGCGGTCAACGCGGCGGCCCGGCTCACCGCCGTCGCGAAGGAAGCTTCCCGGCGCGTGCTGGTGAGCGATTCGGTCTGGCAGGCCGCGACACCGGCCGAACGATCGAAGTGGAAGCGCTACAAGGACTTACGCCTGCGCGGAATCCCCGGCCGAACGCGGACCTGGACCGACATCTCGCCGGGTAAGTAGGGCTAGGCATCCACATCGACACGGGCGTGCGTTGGCGACGGTATCTACGCAGGCGTTGCGCTCACCGTTGAAGTGATGCGGTCAGGGCGGCCGGATCGGTGACCGGGAGGTCGCAGACCGAGCCTCGGCAGACGTAGGCGGCGGGGGCGCCGTCGACCAGGGGGCGGTCGGCGAGGAGGGGGGCGGTGTTCGGTGGGGCGGCGAGGATGATCGAGCCGCCGGGGGCCCATGCTCGGGCCGCGGCGAGGAGTTCCATTGTGGTGGCGGACTTTTCGGTGGCCGCAATGGCTACCTGATACGGGCCGCGGACGGAGGCTTCGGCGACCGACAGCCAGTTGCCCGCCGTGCGGGGTGCGCGGGCCAGCAGGATCGCGCCGCGGGCCAGGGTCTGGTCGGCGAGTTCGCGGTAGCGGACGGCGCGTTCGGTGTCGGCGACCGCGGACGCGGTGAGCAGGGCTTCGGCCAGGGCGGACGCGCCTGCGGGGGTGGCGCCGTCGACGGGGTCGCGCGGGCGGGCTACCAGGGTTTCGGCGTCGTCGGCGGTGTCGAACCAGTTGCCGGGGCGTTCGGTGTCGGCGAAGTGGTCGATCGTGTTGTCCAGCAACAACTGTGCGGCGGCGAGCCAGTCCGGTTCGCCGGTGGCCTGGTAGAGGGCGAGCAGGCCGGTGACGAACCAGGCGTAGTCCTCGAGGACACCGGGCGGGGCGCCCGCGACACCGTCGAGGGAGGCGCGGCGCAGTCTGCCGTCGACGAGATGGACGTCGAGCAGGTAGCGGGCGCAGCGCACGGCGGCGGCGATCCACGAGGGTTCTTCCAGCGCCGCACCGGATTCCGCGAGCGCGGTGATGGCCATGCCGTTCCAGGCGGTGACCACTTTGTCGTCGCGGGCAGGCTGCGGGCGCTTGGCGCGGGCCTCGAACAGCTGGGCGCGCAGTCGATCGAAGCGAGACGCCTGTTCGGCGTCGACGGGGTCGCTGTGGCGGGTGAGCACCGATGTGCCCTGTTCGAAATTGCCCCCGGTGGTGACGCCGAGAGCGTCTGCCACCCACATCCCTTCGAGCGGGCCGAGTTCGCCGATCAGCTCGGCGGGCGTCCACACGTAGGTGGCGCCCTCGACACCGGGACCGCCCGGTTCGAGGTGGGTGTCGGCATCGAGCGCCGAGGCGAAACCGCCGTCGGCGGTCCCTAGATCGCCCAGCAGGAATTCGACGGTCTCCCGAGTCACCCTGTGCGGCAACGATTCCAGCGGGGTGACGGGCGCACGGCGAGCGAGATGGGCGTAGGCGCGCAGCAGCAGGGCGTTGTCGTAGAGCATCTTCTCGAAGTGCGGTACGAGCCATCCGGCATCGACCGAGTAGCGCGCGAACCCACCGCGCAACTGGTCATAGATCCCGCCACGCGCCATCGCCTCGGCCGTGCGCTCGACCAGATCGAACACCGCCTGGTCGCCGGTCCGCTCCCAGTGCCGCAGCAGTCCTTCCAGCAGCGCCGACGGCGGGAACTTCGGTGCCCCACCGAATCCGCCGTGTGCGGAGTCCTCGTCGGCGGCGATCGCCAGCACAGCCTTGTCGAGAAGCTCGGGGACAACAGTGAATTCGGCGTCGGGAAGACCTGAAGCCTGCGCCTGGAGCGCATCGGTCACCTGCCGCGCGGCCTTGTCCACGTCATCGCGCCGATTGAGCCAGGTATCGGTCACCGCGCTGAGCAACTGCGTGAACGACGGCATCCCCCCGCGCGGCTGCTTCGGGTAGTACGTGCCGCAGTAGAACGGCGCACCGTCGGGCGTGAGGAAGCACGTCATGGGCCAGCCGCCCTGCCCGGTCATGGCCACGGTGGCATTCATGTACACCGCGTCCAGGTCCGGGCGCTCCTCCCGGTCCACCTTCACACAGACGAAGTCGGCGTTCATCTGCTCGGCCGTCGCGAGGTCCTCGAACGACTCGTGTGCCATCACATGGCACCAGTGGCAGCTCGCGTACCCGATCGACAGCAGGATCGGCACGTTGCGCTCGGCCGCCTCGGCCAGGGCATCGGCGTCCCACTCCCGCCAATGGACGGGGTTGTCGGCGTGTTGACGCAGATAGGGCGAGGTCGCACCGGCCAATCGGTTCACAGTTCCACCCTGCCACACCCGCCGAGCGGAGATCGAGACCCCGGTGCGTGTGGATCCTGCGCCCCGCCCAGTGCGCGCACGCAGATTTCTTCGCATCCATCCCCATGTGACACATCATGGCGTCGCGAATCCACCCTCGAATATTGGTCTTCGAGCTCGAATCAACACGATCGCAACGGTGTTCGGCCGCTTCCCCTCGCCGTATATCTAGAGGTCGGATCAAGCGTCTCGCGTGATTCGCTCGGCCATAGGGGAGTGCATTGTTTGTGCAAGCGGAAACGGGCGAAACCCCGGCTTCCGCGGCAACACGCCGAGCAGTTGTCGCAACGGCATGTGTCGCGGTCGCGGTCGCCCAAATGGCGACCACCATCTATCTGCCGAGTATGCCCGCGCTCGGTGCCGATATCGGTGCGAGTGAGACCACTCTGCAACTGTCGGTGGCGGTGTTCGTGGTGTTCGCCGCGCTCCCGGTCGTCGCGTGGGGCAGGGCCGCGGAGCGGTTCGGCCGGGTGCCCGCCTTCGTCGCGGCGGGGCTGTGTTTCGTCCTCGCCAGCGCGGGCTTGGCGCTGATCAGCAATGCGCCGGAGCTGCTCGGCCTGCGCGTGGTGCAGGCGATCGGCGCGGGCGGTATCGCGGTTGTCGGCCGGATGATGATCAAGGACCTGTTCACCGGCGCGGAGCTCGCGCGCCAACTCGCGCTGTTGTCGATGGCGTTCGTCGTCGCGCTCGGCGGCGGGCAGGTGATCGGCGGCATCGTCACCTCGACGGTCGGGTGGCGGTACGGATTCGTCGTGCTCGCCGTGCTCGCCGCCGTGCCGGTCGCGTTCGCCCTGCGCATCTCGTTGCCACGGCGCGAACCCGGTTCGAAGGACAAAGGCACAGCTAGACGCCTTTTCACGGACCGGGTCTTCGTCGTGAGCGCGGTCGCGGGCGGCATCGGATTCGCCGTCATCGTGATGATCCAGCAGAAGTCCGCGTTCATCTTCACCGACCGTTTCGCGCTCTCACCCTGGGTGTTCGGCCTGTTCGGCGTCCTCTACGGTGCGGCCTACCTCGGCGGCGCGACCTATGTGCGACAGCGCGTGCGAGGGGTGGGCGCGCGCGCCATGATGCGGCAGGGCGCCTGGATCATGCTCGCGGGCTGCGCGCTCATCACCGCCGTGTGGGCCCTCGATCTGCCACGGGCGATCGCGCTGCCGGTCTTCCTCGCCGGGTACATCACGACGACCTTCGGCCAGGCGACGCTGTTCCCCAACAGCGCCGCGCACGCCGTCAGCCACCTCGCCACCGGCGCCGCCATCGCGGTCTCGTGGTGCGCGCTGATCCAACAGGGCCTCGCGGGCATCGCCTCGCTGGCAGGCCCCACGCTGTCCGGGCTCCTGGCCTGGTCCATCGCCATCACCCTGCTCGCCGCTGTCAACGTGCTCGTCGTAGCAAAGGAATGAAGATCGATGGCCAGAAACCATTTCGCTAATATCCGCAGGCAATTGCAATTGAGCAACACATTTTGGGACGACAGCACCGCTCACGGACTTGTCGACATCATCGCCGACGATATGCGCGACGGAATAGTCCATTCCCGGGACGGTCGCACGATCGTCAATTTCTCGTCCTATTCCTATCTCGGCTTGGACAGCGATCCACGAATCATCGAGGGCGCCCATCGCGGGCTCGACGAAACCGCGACGGTCAATTCCTCTATTTCCCGGATGCGCATTCGGCTCGGCCTGCTCGAGGAGGCCGAGCAGCGACTCTCCCGGACCTTCGACGCGCAGGCGGTGACCGTGTCGTCGTGCGCGGCCGCCGCGTGGGCGACCTTGCCGCTGCTCGCCTCCGGTGAGCTCACCGATGGGCACCCGCCGCTGGTGGTCTTCGACAAGAACGCGCATTTCTGCCTGAACGCGATGAAGCCACTGGTCGCGGACGAGACCGAACTGGTCACGATCGAGCACAACGATATCGCCGCCTTGGAAGAGTTGTGCCGCAAGCACTCCCACGTGGCCTATGTCGCCGACGGCGTGTACAGCACGGGCGGTGGGGCGCCGCTCGCGGAGTTGCACCGCCTTCAGGATCGCTACGGATTGTTCTTGTATTTCGATGAGGCGCACGGCCTTTCGACTCTGGGTAGTCACGGCCGCGGCTACGTTCTCGGCGCCTATACGGGCTGGCGAGAGCGGACCCTCGTGATCGCCTCGCTCAACAAAGGTTTCGGCGCCAGCGGTGGCGTGATCTTCTTCGGCACGGCGGGTGACGCGTCGCGCACACCCACCCTGCTGCGCACCAGCGGGCCGCTGATGTGGTCGCAGCGCATCAACACCGCCGGACTCGGCGCGATCATCGCCTCGTGCGAGCTGCACGACGACGGCACCGTCGATCGACTCCAGGTCGCGCTCCAGGAGCGGGTCCGGCTGTTCGACTCGCTCGTCGATACCCAGCTCGCCGGTGACGGACTGCCCATCCGCTTCGTCAGCATCGGCCGGGAGGACGTCACGGTCGCCGTGGCACGGGACATGCTCGACGCCGGTTTCTACACCTCGCCGGTGTTCTTCCCGATCATCCGCCGCGGCAGCGCGGGCCTGCGCCTGATGTTGCGGGCCGACCTCGAACCCGACACGATCCGCCGCTTCGCCGACACCCTGAGCTCGAGCCTCGCCGCGCATCAGGACCGGGAGGAACTACCAGCATGACCGCCGTCATCGAGAAAAACATCGGGTTCGAAGCCCAGCGCACCCTGCTGCGCGATCACACCGCCGGGATCGTGGCACCGCGCCGACGCCACGGCGACGCGAAACTGCCTGTGCGCGAACGGGTCAACCGCATCCTCGACCCCGGGACACCGTTCCTGGAGATCGGCAGGCTCGCCGCCCACGAGGTGTACGACACCGATCTGCCCGCCGCCGCCCTGATCGTGGGCATCGGCACCATCCACGGCAGGCCGTGCATGGTGTTCGCCAACGATCCGCACGTCAAAGGCGGAACCTTCTACCCGCTCACGATCAAGAAACACCTGCGCGGGCAGAAGCTGGCCAGGGAATACCGACTGCCGTGTGTGTATCTGGCGGACTCCGGAGGCATCTACCTCCCGTTGCAGGAGGAGATCTTCCCCGACGAGGAGCACCTCGGGAAGATGTTCCGCAATATCGCGGAGATGTCGGCGCTCGGCCTGCCACAGATCTCGGCGGTGCTCGGCATCTGCACCGCGGGCGGCGCGTACATCCCCGCGATGAGCGACGAGACGGTGATGGTGAAGGACCTCAGCACCGTCTTCCTCGGCGGTCCGCAGCTGGTGGAGGCCGCTACAGGCGTGGTGGTCGACGCGCAAACCCTCGGCGGTGCCGAGCTGCACGTGCGCGAAACCGCGGTGGCCGACCATCTCGCGGCGAACGAGCTGGAAGCTCTGGCGATGGTGCGCGACATCGTGTCCCGCACCCCCGGTGACCGCGTGCATCCGCCCGCGTTCGAAGTGCTCGAGCCCGCCGACGATCCGGTGCGGCTGCCGGATCTGATCCCGGCGACCACCAAGAAGGAGATGGACGTTCGCGCGATTCTGCGCTGCGTCGTCGACGCCGGCTCGTGGGTCGAGTACCGCAAGGACTACGGCATCACGATCGTGTGCGCGACCGCCCGGATCGCGGGCTACGAGGTCGGGATCATCGCCAATCAGGGCGTGATCTTCCCCGACAGCGCGCTCAAGGCCACCAACTTCATCCAGATCTGCGAGCAGCGCCGCATCCCACTGCTGTTCGTGCACAACGTGAGTGGGTTCATGGTCGGCGAGGAGTACGAGCGGGCCGGGATCGCCAAACACGGCGCGAAGATGGTGAACGCGGTCTCGTGCGCCACGGTGCCGAAGATCTCGCTGGTGATCGGCGGCAGTTTCGGCGCCGCCAATTTCGCGATGTCGGGGCGGTCGATGGGCGGCCAGTTCATGGCGATGTGGCCCAATGCCCGCTCCACCGGGGTCGGTGGCGAGCAGGCCGCGGCGGTGATGGCGATCCTCAAGCGGGACCGGTTGCGCCGCGAGGGCAAGGAACTCAGCGCGGCCGAGGAAGCCGCCATCAAGCAGCCGATCATCGACAGTTTCGAACGGCAATCGCTGCCGACCTACATCGCGGCCCGCATGTGGATCGATGCCGTTGTCGAACCGGAGGACACCCGGTCGTGGTTGGCGCGGTGCTTGTCGCTGGCACATGAACGCTGGGATCGGCCGCAACCCGCGGCCGCGAACTTCGGGGTGTTCCGGCTGTGATCTCGCGACTACTCATCGCGAACCGGGGCGAGATCGCCGCCCGGATCGCGCGCACCTGCGACTGCCTCGGCATCGAGTACGTGACGGTGAGCGTCGAGGCGGACCGGGCGCTCACCTATCACGGCGCGGCCGTGACGACCGTGGCGCTACCCGAACTCGATTCGAGCGGCGCTGCCCGCGGCTACCTCGATGCGGACGCGCTGGTACGTGCCGCGACCGAAACCGGTTGTGACGCGGTACATCCCGGCTACGGATTCCTGTCCGAGAACGCCGGTTTCGCGCGTGCGGTGCGCGCGGCAGGGCTGGTGTTCGTCGGCCCGAGTTCGCGGGTGATCGACACGATGGCCGACAAGGCCTCCGCGCGTCAGGTCATGGCCGCGGCGGGTGTGCCCGTGTTGCCGGGCACCGAGCAGGCAAGCGAAGACCTCGATGCCCTGGTGAGAGCGGCAGCCGAGATCGGGTATCCGCTGATCGTCAAGCCCGCGGGCGGCGGTGGCGGTAAGGGCATGTCGGTGGTGCGCTCGGCTGCCGGCCTGCGCGAGGCACTGGCATCTGCATCACGCACCGCGACAGCGGCTTTCGCCGACGGTCGCCTGCATCTCGAGCGGTACGTCGAGCGCGCACGCCACATCGAGGTGCAGGTCTTCGGTGACGAATTCGGCCACGCCGTCCACCTTTTCGACCGTGACTGCTCGCTGCAACGACGGCATCAGAAGGTGATCGAGGAAGCTCCGGCCCCGCGGATTCCCGATGCGGTGCGGGCGGCGATGTTCGCCGCCGCCGTGGGTGGCACGAAGGCCTTGCAGTACGTGGGCGCGGGCACCTTCGAGTTCCTGCTGGTCGGTGCCGAGTTCTTCTTCATCGAGATGAATACGCGGTTGCAGGTGGAGCACACCGTCACCGAGGAGATCACCGGCATCGATCTGGTGCAGTGGCAATTGCTGGTCGCCGCGGGTGAACCGCTGCCCGCCGAGCAGGCCGACATCGCCTACTCGGGCGCCTCGGTGCAGGTGCGGATGTACGCCGAGGACCCGTTCCGGTCGTTTCTGCCGTGCCCGGGCGCGATCGAGGTCACCCACTGGCCGGATGTTCGCGTCGAACGCGCCTTCACCCGCCGGCTCGACGTCACCGGCGGGTTCGATCCGATGATCGCCAAACTCGTCGCGACCGGCGCCACCCGCGACGAAGCACTCACCGCCGCGCGCCGTGCCTGCGAAGACCTTCGCTGGCAAGGCATTTCGACCAATCTCGGTTTTGCGGGACGCATCCTCGCCGCCCCGATCGTCGTGGCCGCGGAGCACGACACCGCCTACCTGGACCGGATCGATCCGGTCGCCGAGTTCGCCGATCCCGACGAGCTGAGTGCCCTCGCGGTAGCCGCAACGCTGGCCGCGCCCGACCGCGCGACGCCGTGGTCGACCGGGGCTCCCGGCGGCGACCGGGCCTGGCTCGATCCCGCCGATCGCGATCTCGGCAGTCTCGATCTGTCGGTCGACGGGCGGGCGTTCACGGTGCGAGTCGGCGGCTACGAGGGCGAGGCGGTGCTGGTCCGCGCCGACACGATCGACGCGAACACCGACACCGGCCCGAGCGTCCCCGCCCGGCGCAAGACCGACCCGGGTGTCGCAGCTCGGCGAACCGCGGGCGACACGATCTCGGTCGGCGCGACCCCCTGCGTCGTCCGACGCTCGGGTGAGGGCTGGATCTCCCAGGTAGCCGGGGTTTCCCGGCAGGTGCGCTACGCCGAATACCGCTCGCTCGGCACGACCGCGACGGATCCCGAGATCCGTTCGCCCATGCCGGGCACCCTCGTGCAGCTCCATGTCGAATCGGGCAACCCGGTCGAGAAGGGACAGCTGCTCGGCGTGGTCGAGGCCATGAAGCTCGAACACGAACTGACCGCCACCCATGCGGGGATCGTCACCGTGAACGCGGCCGAGGGTGCCGTGGTCACCACAGCTCAATCATTGTTTCTCATCGAAGAGAGGGGCGCCGCGCTGTGATGCGACATCGGCGACTACTTGCCACAGCTCTGGTATCGGCGGTGGCCGTGCTGGCGACCGCGTGTGGTGGAACGGACACCGCAGCACGCGACTCGGCGCAACCGGTCAGCGGCGGCTCGTTGACGTGGGGGGTGGAAACCGAGCCGACCACCCTCAACCCGCACCTCAACGGGCAGAGCAACACGCACCTGATGTTGCGCAACGTCTTCGAGTCGCTGCTGGCGCGCACCGCCGAGGGTGGATTCGTCCCGTGGCTGGCCGCCGGCCACGAGATCTCGCCCGACGGGCTCACCTACACCTTCACCCTGCGCGAGGGCGTGAAGTTCACCGACGGCAACCCACTCACCGCGGCCGCCGTGGCCCGCAACTTCACCACGATGCAGGACGTGTCCTATTCCGGCGGCTGGTCCGCCGGGCCGCTGTCGCACCTGGCCGCGGTGACCGCGCGCGACGAGCGCACCGTGGTGTTCGCCCTGAAGGACCCGTACGCGCCGTTCCTCGACTTCGCCGCCGGGTTCCCCATCATCTCCTCGGCTGCGTGGGACAAGCCGCAGCTCAAGGCGGGTGGGCCGGAGATCGCGGGTACCGGGCCGTTCCTCCTCGACCGCTACGTGAAAGGTCAGGAACTGCACTTCCGCAAGAACCCCGACTACAACTGGGCGCCGCAGAGCGCCAAGCATCAGGGTCCGGCCTACCTCGACGAGGTGACCTACCGTTTCCTGCCCGAGTCGTCGGTGCGCACCGGCGCGCTCACCTCCGGTCAGGTCGACCTCATCGAGGGCGTCTCCGGCAACGATGCCTCGCTGTTCCGGGACAACCCCGATTTCACGTATTCGACCGGGCTGAACAACGGCAGCCCGTACACGCTGTACTGGAACGCGACCTTCGGTCCGGCCACCGACGAGAAGGTCCGCAAGGCGCTCAACAATTCCGTCGACGTGAACGCGGTGCTGCAGTCGATCTATCGCGGCGAGCGCACCCGCGGCTGGGGTATCGCCTCCAGCGTCGACACACTGTTCTACGACAAGAGCATCGAGGGCACCTACGGCGCCGACAAGGCCGCCGCGAACCGGCTGCTCGACGAAGCCGGTTGGACGGCAAAGGATTCCGACGGTTTCCGGACCAAAGACGGCCAGCGGCTGACCATCGAACTGGTACAGGCCCAGTCGACGGTGCGCGATCAGCGTGAGGTGCTGTTGCAGGCGGTGCAGGCGCAGGCCAAGCAGAACGCGGGCATCGATCTGAAGCTGTCCTACGTCGACCTCGGCACCTACGCCGAGCTCCGCAAGAAGAACGCCTTCGGGTCGATCGCCAACTCCGACACCATCACCGGCGGCATCGATATCGAGAACCACTGGTACCCACCGACGCCGCTCGGCACGCTGAACTACAGCCGCGCGACCGATCCCCAACTGTCCACCTGGCTGAAAGCCGGCGCCTCGACCACCGACAACGCCGAGCGCGCCAAGCAGTACGCGCAGTTGCAGCGGTTCGCGCTCGTCGACAAGGCGTACGGGCTGCCGCTCTACATTCCCGAGAACCAGATCGCCACGGGAGCGCACGTGTACGGCGCGGGATACCGTCCGTACAAGCAGCTTCCGGAGAACGCGTACGACATCTGGGTCGATCGTGGATAGCGGGATCCGCCGCCGGCGCGGGGGTCGGCCCGCTGTGCGCGGCGGCGCGTGCGAGTCGGGGCGGCGGTCCGGCGCGGTCGTCCGCGGCGGAAACCAGGGTAAGCCCGGAGATTCGGCCCGGCAGCCCACGATCGGCTCGGATCCGGTGGATCGCTGGTGTACCGGATCGGTCCTGCGCCCGTGACGGCGGAGGTTGTCGCGCCGGAAACAGCGGCGCCGATCGCGGACAGCGAGCGTGGCGGGCGGGCCGATCTCGCCAAAGCGGTGGCGCTGCGGGTGATCACGGGGATCGGCGTGCTGTGGGGCGCGACCACGCTGTCCTTCCTCGGTGTGCGGCTCGCGCCGGGCGACACGGTCGACGTGTTGCTCGGCGAACAACCGCGCACCCCGGAGGTCGAGGCAGCCATCCGCGCCGAATGGGGACTCGACAGTCCGGCCGTCGTGCAGTACGCCCGCTACCTGTGGAATGTGGCGCAGGGGGATTTCGGGCGTTCGTATGTGCTGCAGCGGCCGGTGTCGGAGATCATCGGCTCGCAGGCCGGGCCGACGTTGGCGCTGACCGGTGCCGCGTTGCTGGTGGCGCTGGTGTTCGCGGTTGTCGTGGCGACGAGCACAGCGCAGCGGCGGCGATCTCGTGCCGTCGCGAATGCTGTTGAGCTGGCGCTTGTTTCGACACCGGCTTTCTGGCTCGGCATCGTGCTGCTCTCGGTGTTCAGCTTCCAGTTGAAGATCTTTCCGGTGGCGGCGAACAAGGGACTGTCCGCCTTGGTACTGCCCGCACTCGCGCTCGGGCTGTCGCTGGGCGCGGTGATCTCCCAGGTACTGCGCGACGGGCTGGAGCGGGCGCTCGATGAACCGTTCGCGGTGACGGTGCGGTCGTGGTCGGTGAGCGAGAGCGCGTTGCGGCTGCGGCACGGATTGCGGCACGCGGCCCTGCCCGCGGTGACCTTGACCGGATGGCTGGTCGGCGGTTTGCTCGGCGGGGCGGTGATCATCGAGGAGGTCTTCGGACGGCCCGGACTAGGGCGGGTAACCGTCGAAGCCGTTCTCGCACAGGACCTTCCCGTTGTGCTGGCCGTGGCGATTCTCTCGGCGTTCGTCTACGTCGTGATCAGCACGCTGGTCGACCTGCTCTACCTGTGGCTCGACCCACGGCTGCGTCGCGACGCCGGCAATGGAGGGGAACGATGACTGCCGGAACGCGGCGCATGGCTGGTCGAATCGCCATGCCTACAACATATTCACGCTCACTGCCCGACTTCCATCGAGGACCGGCGCTATGACGATCGCAGATCTTCCGCACGCGGCAATCGCACGAATCAGCTTGCGCGCGAAGGGTTTCACTGTAGTGCCGGGTGTAGCCGTCGCAGCACTGACAGTGGGGCTGGTCGCGATCGCCGTGGTTGCCCCTGTCCTGCTGGCCGGTGCCGACCCGCTCGCCGCCGATCCCCTCGCCGCCCAGCTGCCACCGAGTGCGCAGCATTGGTTCGGCACCGATCACCTGGGGCGTGACGTCTTCACCCGCGTCGTCCACGGCGCGCGCTACTCGCTACTCATCGGCGTCACCGCTGTCGCGATCGCGGTCGTGGCCGGCACGGCGCTCGGCCTGCTGTCCGGGTTGGCGCGCGGGCCGCTCGACGAGCTGATCACCCGGTTCCTCGACGTGGTCTCCGCGTTCCCCGACCTGCTGCTCGCGCTGGTCCTGATCTCGTTCACCGGCCCCGGCACCACGAACCTGATCTTCGCGCTCGGTATCGCCTCGATTCCCAGGTTCGCCCGGGTGGTGCGCGCGCAGACCCTCGTGGTGCAGGAGTCCGGGTATGTCGAGCAGGCACGAACTTTCGGCCTCACCAGGGCAACACTGGTGCGGCGGCACGTCCTGCCGCACGCGGTCGCGCAGGTCCCCATCCTGGCCACCATCGGCCTCGGCACCGCCATTCTCGGCGCGGCCGGTCTGAGCTTCCTGGGGATGGGCCCGCAACCGCCGGAACCGGAATGGGGCGCGATGCTCGCCGAAGGCCGCAACTATCTGCGCAATGCCTGGTGGATCGGCGTGCTGCCCGGTGTGGCCGTCACCGCCACGGTCATCGCGGTGAGCTCGCTGGGCCGACGCTGGCAGCGGCACTACGACGGAAGGCCAACGGTATGAGTCTGATCGAGGTCGAGAATCTGCGGGTCGGGTTCGCGGCGAAGGATGTGGTGCGCGGCATCGATCTGCGGATCGAGCCGGGTGAAGCCGTCGCTCTCGTCGGCGAGTCCGGGTCGGGCAAGTCGGTGACGGCACGCACGCTGGTCGGTTTGGCAGGCTCGGGCGCTGCCGTGCGCGCCGACCGGCTCGAACTCTTCGGGCAGGACGCGCGTGACCATCGGACGCGGCAGTGGCGGCGAATCCGGGGCACCGACATCGGATTCGTGCTCCAAGACGCGTTGGTCTCCCTGGATCCGCTGTGCTCGATCGGCAGTCAGCTCGCCGAAGCGCAACGCGCACTGACCGGGCTGCGCGGGCAGGCGCTCACCGCCCGCAGCGTGCGGCTGCTCACCGATGTCGGCGTCCCCGAACCCGAACTGCGGCTGCGTCAGTATCCCCACGAGCTGTCCGGCGGGCTGCGTCAGCGCGTGTTGATCGCGACGGCGCTGGCAGGCGATCCGCGTCTCATCATCGCCGACGAGCCGACCACCGCGCTCGATGTGACTGTGCAGCAACAGATCCTGGATCTGCTTCGTGCCCGAAAAGCCGCGGGAACGGCACTTCTGCTGATCAGCCACGACCTCGCGGTCGTGGCCGAGGTGGCGGATCGGGTGCTGGTCATGCGTGACGGGGAGGTCGTCGAGGAGGGCAGCACGCACGATGTACTGACCCGGCCGACGCATCCGTACACCGAGAAGCTGCTCGCGGCCGTACCGTCGGCGGCCTCACGCGGGTCGAAGCTGGCGGTGTCCGAGCGCCCACTGCTGCCGCCGCGCACGGTGGACAACACCCGAGTCGTGCTCTCGGTCCGCAACCTGCGCAAAACCTACGGCTCGGGATCAGCCGCCCGCACGGTCGTCGACAATGTCGACTTCGACCTGTTCGGCGGCGAAACCCTCGGCATCGTGGGCGAATCCGGTTCGGGCAAAACCACGACGGCTCGTCTCGCGCTGAGGCTCATCGCACCGTCGTCCGGACGGGTGGTCGTCGACGGCGAACCATGGAGTGAGCTCTCCGACAAGGAATTACGCCCCCACCGCGGCGCCGCGCAACTGATCGCCCAGGACCCACTGAGCTCCTTCGACCCTCGCTACACCGTGGAACGTGTCATCGGCGAAAGCCTCGACACCGTCAACCTGCGCGGCAAAGCCCGCACCCACCGCGTCCACGAAATCCTCGACGCGGTCGGCCTCGCCCGCGACCTGCTCCCCCGCCACCCCCGCACCCTCTCCGGCGGCCAACGCCAACGCGTAGCCATCGCCCGCGCCCTGGCCCCCAACCCCGCCCTCCTGGTAGCCGACGAACCCCTCTCCGCCCTCGACGTCTCCGTTCAAGCCCAGGTCCTCGACCTACTCGCCGAACTCCAATCCGAGTTCGGCACCGCCCTGCTCCTCATCTCCCACGACCTCGGCGTAGTGCACCACCTCGCCGACCGCGTCCTCGTGATGAAGAACGGCCAGATCGTCGAATCCGGCGAGGCCGACACGGTCCTACGCTCCCCCCGACACGAATACACCCGCCAACTCGTAGCCTCGGTCCCCCGCCTCCCCGAGGTCGCCGATCAACGACGACCCTCGTAGGTCCGCGAGCCCGGCAACTCATCTCAGCGGTCGGTTGCCGCCCCGAGTTCGACGAATGCCTCAGGGCGGCAACCACACCCGCTATTCGCCCGATATGCGACTTCGACCTCTACGCCGATTGGCTGTTGATGAAACACCACGCGGCGAGCAGCGGGTGGCCCTCGCACAGTGATGGCATGGGCGGTCCGATCGGGCGGACCTCGGCCATGGCGGTGCCGCCACCAGCCAGGGTCGCGGCACCGATCATGGCGCCGACGACGATCGCACGGAAGACATGCATGGGAACTCCTCGAAAAGTTGAGCTCGTCAGAATGAGCAGTCGGCCGGCCGACCTGCCCAGCCGCCCTTCAGGAAAACGAGGACGGCACAGAACACGTCCGCCGACGAGGAACCCACCGGAGCGGGGGCCGATGTCGTAGCGACAGGTGCGGCAACGGATTCCGCGGCGGCCGCACCTGCTGGTGCGACGAGCCCTGCGATCACAGCGGCAACAACGACAAGCTTCTTCATCACGCGTCCTGTTCTGTAGTTGTGGATGGCGGGACGAAGTTTGACATATTTGACCGATCGGTCGCAATAGACCTAGCATCATGAAATATGGCGCGCACCAAGGAATTCGACCCCGATGTCGCCCTCGATCGCGCATTGGACCTGTTCTGGCAGCGCGGCTACGAGACGACGTCGATCGCGGATCTGGTCGAGCATCTCGGCATCGCCAGGGCCAGTATGTTCGCGACCTTCGGCTGCAAACACGAGCTCTTCATGAAGGCGCTGCAACGCCATCTCGAGCTCGTCGACGCGCGGATCACCGCGGAACTGGCCCGCCCCGGCCCGGCGCTACCCGCGGTCAGGGGCCTGATCGACCGGTTCGTGAACGAGTCGTGCGCGGAGAACAGATTCCTCGGCTGCCTGGTCACCACCGCCGCGGTCGAACTTGCCGCCCGCGACCCCGACGTCGCCCGGCTGGTCGAATCCAGCTGGGCGCGGACCGAAACCGCACTGGCCTCCGCCCTGTCGCGCGCCCACGCCCAGGACGAACTGGCCCCCGACGCCGACCCGCGCGCACTTGCCCGCTTCCTCCTGGTCTTCTTCCAGGGAATCTGGGTCCTCGAACGCACCCCCAACGCCGCCACCCGCCTGCGCGACGCCGGCCGGGTAGCGGTGTCGATCCTGAGCTGAGCACTCCTACGGCCCGATCGGCGCTCTTACAAGACCGAACGATCTAGTATTCATGCCGTGTGATCAGAGCAGGAGACGAGCCAATTCGGCGGGGCCCGACATCATGACCATGTGCCCGCCATCCATTTCGACCGGCTCGATCCCCAGCCTGGAGGCTACGAGTCCACGCATGAAGTCGGCGGGGAAGAACCGGTCGTCGCGCAGCAAGATGAACCGGGTCGGCACCTCGGGCCAAGACGCCAGCGGGCATGCGGACTCCATCGGGGTTTCGGACTGGCCGCACTCGTATTTCTCCGCCTCGGCCCGCTGCGCGGGAGTGAGCTGGTTGTAGAACACGTCGTCATCACCCGAGGTCGCATGCCCGGTGTTGGCCCACCAGTCGCCCGGCGCCTCGCCAGGCGCCGGAATCATCGCCGATACCAACACCATTCGCTCCACCGGTACCCGTTCGCACACGAGCGGCGCGGTGAACCCCCCGAACGAGTGCGCCACCACAACCACATCCCGTCGCTCGCCGATCGCCTCGACCACCGCGTCGGCGTATTCCCCCAACCCGGCGCTGTCGTCCTCGCTCGGCAACGACACGGGGATCGCGTCATGGCCGAGCCCGCGCAGCTCGTCTGCCACCTGCCCCCAATAACCCGCATCGCACCCGGCTCCCGGGATCAGCATGAATGTGCTCATGCACCTTGATAGCAAGGCCCACCGACAACAGTGAGCGTTGCTGTTGCGGCGCACCCGGCGACACGTCGATACCCTGGTGAGGGTGAGCATCGATACCCGTTCGGAGATCCGCGGATCGGTGCGGACGCCGATCGCGTGGGTCCGGCCGGGGCACATCGGGTACATCGGGCCGGATCTGCTGCCCGACACGCATTCGCCGCCGGTCGCGATGCTCACCGTGGGGCTGGACGGGCCGCTGATCGTGCACACCTCCCGCGGTCCGATTCGCACCGGCAGCTCCTTCGCGCCTGCCCGCACCGCGCACCGCGTCGTTGCCACGCAGGGGTGGATTCTGGTGCTGTTCATCGACCCGTCGAGTGCGCCCGCGACCATGATTGCCGACGAGATGACCGCTGCAGCAGGCACTTTCGGCCTGAGCCATCGCCGCGAGCGCGAACTCGTCGAGCTGGGCCGCGAACCCGTCGCCGACCCGGATCTCCTCTACAGCCGCGCCATCGCGGGCCCGAACCTCGGCACCGACGCACGCATCTCCAGGCTCGCAGCCGCGATCCGCGACCAGCCCGCCAACGCCCTGCGCGCCGACCAGATCGCCGCGAACCTAGGCCTGTCCACCGGCCACTTCCTGCACCTGTTCACCCAGCACTGCGGCACCACCTTCCGCGGCTACCAACGCTGGAATCGCATGGTCTGCGCGGTGAGCAGCGCCGTCAACGGCCACGACCTCACCCGCTCCGCCCTCGACGCAGGCTTCGCCACCCCCTCCCACTTCAGCGAATCCTTCCGCGCCATGATCGGCCTGCCCGCCACCACAATGCTCCGATCCGGCATCCACTTCGACCTCGGAACCCGCATCGTCCAGCCCGGCTGAGCGTCATGGCCGCGACAGCTTCAGCGGCTCGATAGAAACTCGGGGGCTAGGACCGACGCATAGTCCACCCGCGGCAACGCTCGATGGCGGGCGACCAGTTCACGCTGGCTGATCTGCCTCATTCCAACAATGTAGTCCCGGTCACCGCCTCGCCGTTGCGGCAGTATGGGCTGGCGAAACCGCTGCTCAGCGGGCGGTGCTGAGGCATGATGAAATGTGGAATCCTTGCCCGGTTCGTCTAGTTAGGAAGACCCGAGATGGTGCAGCTCACGCTTTCCGCGCAGCGGGCTGCGCTGGAGCGGGAGTGGGCCATGTGGGTGCCCGGTGGGGTGGGGGTTTCAGGGGCCGGGAGTTCGGGGGTGCGGACCGAGGTGGCGCAGTCCTGGACGCGGTCGTTGCGGACGGTGGATCCGGGGCGCGATCACGCGCCGGTCAGTGAGACCGATATCGGGCCACGGTGGGCGGAGTCGCCGTTGCGGGGGCCGGTTACCGAGCTGAAAGAGCAATTGCACAGTGTGGCCGATGACGCGGGGTACGTCGCGGCGGTCACCGATGCTTCGGGAACGATTCTGTGGACCTATGGCGGGCCCGTCATGCGCAGACGGGCCGAGCAGGTGAACTTCGCGCCGGGTGGCCGGTGGGACGAGGCGCACATGGGGACCAACGCGTTGTCCTTGGCGTTGCGCACCGACCAACCGCACACCGTGTTCTCGGCCGAACATCTGGTGGCGGCACTGCACGGCTGGGTCTGTTATTGCGCGCCGATCCGCGCCGCCGACGGGACATTGCTCGGGGTGCTCGACCTGTCGACCACCTGGAAGCGCTCGCATCCGCTGGCCATGGCCACCGTGCGCACCATGACCAGCGCCATCGAGTCGAAATTGCACGCCGCTGTGCCCGCGCCCGCCGGGATGCGGCTGACCAGCCTCGGTACCGGCCGGTTGATGCGGGACGGTCAGCAGATCCGGTTGCGGCCACGCCACCTCGAGATCCTGACCCTGCTCGCCCTCGACGACGACGGCTACAGCCACGAACGCCTGCACTACGCCGTCTACGGCGATCGGGCGGTCGGCGCGAGCACGCTGAAATCGGAGATGTCGTACCTGCGCCGCGCCACCGGCGGCGACATCACCAGCCGCGTCTACCGCTTCACCACTCCCCTGTCCTGCGACGCCGTCGACGTGCTGCGTGCCATCGAGCGAGGCGATCTCGACACCGCCGTTCGCCTGTATCACGGTCCGCTGCTTCCTGATTCGGATACGCCGGGCATCAGCGAATGGCGCGACTACCTCGAAGTCGCCATGCGCAACGCGGTACTGAACAGCCCGGACGCGAATCACGCACTGGCATACGGCGATCGCGCCCCCGACGACATCGCCGTCCACGAACACGCACTCGCCCTGCTCCCCGCCCGCGACGCACGTCGCGCGGTGGCCGCGGCACGCTTGCACAGCGCACTGCGTACATAGACCCTCGTTCTCGGCGCGCCTCCGCCTCTGGACTGAGTGGAGGGTGCGACGAAGGAGTGCCCGGAGGGAGGGAAGAGGCGGAGTTAAGCGCCGAGAACCGCGGCGCCAGCCGCCAAAAAACACTGTGTTCAACGTTTCATCAACCCTCAGCGGGGATAGTGATGGGCGTCACGCTTCACCGGAATCAGCGAGGAGCCACCGCACATGATCTACGCCAAGCCGGGCACCGAGGGCAGCATCGTCAGCTACGCGCCGCGATACGACAATTTCATCGACGGCAAGTGGATTCCGCCGGTAGAAGGCCGCTATTTCGAGAACACCTCCCCGGTCGACGGGCAGCCGTTCTGCGAGATCGCCCGCTCGAGCGCCGCCGATGTGGAACTGGCGCTCGACGCCGCCCACCGCGCGGCGCCTGCCTGGGGTGAGGCCTCGGCCGCCGAGCGCGCCAACATCCTCAACAAGATCGCCGACCGGATCGAGGCCAACCTCGAGGCCCTCGCCGTGGCCGAAACCTGGGACAACGGCAAGCCGGTCCGCGAAACCCTGGCCGCCGACCTCCCCCTCGCGGTCGACCACTTCCGCTACTTCGCCGGGGTGCTGCGCGCGCAGGAAGGCGGCATCAGCGAGGTCGACAAGGACACCATCGCCTACCACTTCCACGAGCCGCTCGGCGTTGTCGCACAGATCATTCCGTGGAACTTCCCGATCCTGATGGCCACCTGGAAGCTGGCTCCCGCCCTCGCCGCGGGCAACGCGGTGGTGCTCAAGCCCGCCGAGCAGACCCCGGCCTCGATCATGAAGGTCGTCGAACTCGTCGCGGATCTGCTGCCGCCGGGAGTTCTCAACGTGGTCAACGGTTTCGGTGTCGAAGCCGGTAAGCCGCTGGCCTCCAGCCCGCGCGTGGCGAAGGTCGCGTTCACCGGTGAGACCACCACCGGCAGGCTGATCATGCAGTACGCGAGCGAGAACATCATCCCGGTCACCCTCGAGCTGGGCGGCAAGAGCCCCAACATCTTCCTGGCCGATGTGATGGCCGCCGACGACGACTACCTGGACAAGGCGATCGAGGGGTTCGTCATGTTCGCCCTCAACCAGGGCGAAGTGTGCACCTGTCCGTCACGCGCGCTGATCGCCTCGTCGATCTACGACGAGTTCATGGCCCGCTGTATCGAGCGCACCAAGGCCATCATCAGCGGCAATCCCCTCGATGAAGCGACCATGATCGGCGCCCAGGCCAGCAACGATCAGTTCGAGAAGATCCTGTCCTACATCGATATCGGCAAGAAGGAAGGCGCCGAGGTACTCACCGGTGGCGCGGTCCGCAGTGTCGACGGGCTGGCCGAGGGCTACTACATCGAGCCGACGATCTTCAAGGGCAGCAACGACATGCGCGTGTTCCAGGAGGAGATCTTCGGCCCCGTCGTCGCGGTCACCACCTTCGACTCCACCGAGGAGGCGCTGTCGATCGCCAACGACACCCTCTACGGCCTCGGTGCCGGCGTGTGGACACGCGACATGAACACCGCCTACCGCCTCGGCCGGGGCATCAAGGCCGGTCGGGTGTGGACCAACTGCTACCACGCCTACCCCGCGCACGCGGCGTTCGGCGGCTACAAGAAGTCCGGCATCGGGCGCGAGAACCACAAGATGATGCTCGATCACTACCAGCAGACCAAGAACATCCTGGTCAGCTACTCGGCGACGAAGCTCGGCTTCTTCTGATGGTGCAGCGCGTCGACCTCACCGAACAGGCGGCGGCGCTGCTGCGGGACTTGACCGGGCAACACGGCCCGGTCATGTTCCACCAGTCCGGTGGTTGCTGCGACGGCAGTTCGCCGATGTGTTACCCGCGTGGGGAATTCCGCGTCGGCGGTTCGGATGTGCTGCTCGGGTACCTGCCCGGCGACACCCCGTTCTGGATGAGTGCCGACCAGTTCGAATACTGGAAACACACCCACCTCACCGTCGACGTGGTGCCGGGCCGCGGCGGCGGGTTCTCCCTCGAGGCTCCCGAAGGCGTGCGGTTCCTGATCCGCTCACGTCTGTTCACCGACGAGGAAGCGGCCGCGCTGGAGTCGGCGCCGCCACCGACCGGGTGATCTGAAACACCCGTAATCAGTTCGTTTCCGCAGGTCAGCGGTGCTCGATACGCACCGCTGACCTGACGGATCCACGCGCGTAACAGTCGTCAACCATTCTTCAACCCTCGACGATCACCGTTGCCTGGCGAACGCGCTTTGCTTGTTGATGAGGAGCTCCACGTGAGTACAGAAACCAGCCCCGCCACCGGCGAGGACGTACCGGTCGACGACTATCTCGCCAAACGCACCCTGCGCAAGGGCTCGGCGGGCTGGGTGCTGCTCGCCGGCCTCGGCGTGAGTTATGTGATCTCCGGCGACTTCTCCGGCTGGAACTTCGGTCTCGCCGAAGGCGGTTTCGGTGGTCTGCTGATCGCCACCATCGTGATCGCCGCGATGTATCTGGCCATGGTGCTCGGCATGGCCGAGATGTCCTCGGCGTTGCCCGCGGCAGGCGGCGGCTACACCTTCGCCCGGCGCGCGCTCGGACCATGGGGCGGATTCGCCACCGGCACAGCCATTCTCATCGAGTACGCGATCGCGCCCGCCGCCATCGCCACCTTCATCGGCGCCTATGTGGAATCGCTGAACCTGTTCGGGATCACCGACGGCTGGTGGGTGTATCTGGCGGTATACGCGCTGTTCATCGGCATCCACCTGGCCGGTGCGGGCGAGGCGCTCAAGGCGATGTTCGTGATCACCGCGATCGCGCTGGTCGGGCTGGCGATCTTCGCGGTGGCGGCACTCGGCAGGTTCGACGTGGCCAACCTGACCGATATCGCGGCCGATCCCGCGGCGACCGGATCGTCGTCGTTCCTGCCGTTCGGATACATGGGTATCTGGGCCGCCATCCCGTTCGCGATCTGGTTCTTCCTGGCGGTGGAAGGCGTGCCGCTGGCCGCCGAGGAAGCCAGCGAGCCGGAGAAGAACGTGCCGAAGGGCATCATCGTCGCGATGCTGCTGCTGGTCGTCACCGGCGCGGTGGTGCTGTTCCTGGTCACCGGCGCACTCGGCGCCCAGGACGCGTCGGCCTCGGGTAACCCCCTGGTAGAGGCGCTGGGCGACAGCTCGGCGGCCAAGGTGGTCAACTACATCGGCCTGGCCGGTCTGGTCGCCAGCTTCTTCTCCATCGTCTACGCCTACTCCCGGCAGACCTTCGCCCTCTCGCGCGCCGGCTACCTGCCGACCAGCCTGTCGGTCACCAACTCCCGCAAGGCGCCGGTGCTGGCACTGATCGTGCCCGGCGTCATCGGCTTCGCCCTCTCGCTCACCGGCGAGGGCGCGATGCTGCTGAACATGGCCGTGTTCGGCGCGGCGCTGAGCTACGTGCTGATGATGGTGAGCCACATCGTGCTCCGCGTGCGCGAGCCTGCAATGCCGCGTCCGTACCGCACACCCGGCGGCATTGTCACCACGGCGTTCGCCCTGGTCATCGCGGCCATCGCGGTGGCCGCCACCTTCCTCGTCGACCCGGAGGCCGCGCTGTGGACCCTCGGTGTGTTCGTCGCCTTCATGGCCTACTTCGGGCTCTACAGTCGCAAACACCTGGTCGCCAAGTCGCCGGATGAGGAGTTCGCGGCGATCGCCGAGGCGGAATCCGAGCTCGGGTAACTGCGAACGCTTCGAAAGGAGACGACAGCCGATGACCGTGTACCGCAGCACAATCGGTGTCACGACCTATAGTTTCGAGGGTCTGATCGACCTGATGGCGAAGGCCACGCCACTGCGCAGCGGCGACGAACTCGCCGGATGCGCGGCCGCCACCGATGCCGAGCGCGCCGCTGCGCAGTGGGCCTTGGCGGAGTTGCCGCTGACCACATTCCTCAACGAGGTCCTTGTACCTTACGAAACCGACGAGGTCACCCGGCTGATCATCGACAGTCACGACCGGGTGGCCTTCGGGCCGATCGCGCAGCTGACGGTCGGCGGGCTGCGGGATTGGCTGCTCGCGGTCGCCGCCACCGAGGATTCAGCGGCGACGCTGTCCGCGGTGTCGCCGGGGCTGACGCCGGAGATGGTCGCCGCGGTCAGCAAGATCATGCGCAATCAGGACCTGATCGCGGTGGCCAAGGCGGCCGAGGTGACCGCGGGATTCCGTACCACCATCGGCCTGCCCGGCCGGTTGAGCACGCGATTGCAGCCGAACCATCCCACTGATGATCCGCGCGGGATCGCCGCCGCCACCTTGGACGGGCTGCTGCTCGGCTGTGGCGATGCGGTGATCGGGATCAACCCCGCCACCGATTCACCGCAGGCCACCTCGGATCTGCTGCATCTGCTCGACGAGGTGCGATCGCGCTTCGATATCCCGACCCAGTCGTGCGTGCTCTCCCACGTCACCACGACCATCGGGCTGATCGAGGCAGGGGCGCCGGTGGACCTGGTGTTCCAGTCCGTGGCGGGTACCGAGGGCGCGAATACCGGCTTCGGCGTGAACATCTCGCTGTTGCGGGAGGGGAACGAGGCGGGGCGATCGCTGCGACGCGGCACCGTGGGCGACAACGTGATGTACCTCGAAACCGGGCAGGGGTCGGCGCTGAGCGCCAATGCCCATCTGGGCGTCGGTGATCGACCGGTGGACCAGCAGACCCTGGAAGCTCGCGCGTATGCCGTGGCCAGGGATCTACAACCGCTCCTGGTGAACACGGTCGTCGGCTTCATCGGGCCGGAGTACCTCTACGACGGGAAGCAGATCATCCGCGCCGGACTCGAGGACCACTTCTGCGGCAAACTGCTCGGCCTGCCGATGGGTGTGGATGTCTGCTACACCAACCACGCCGAGGCCGACCAGGACGACATGGACACCCTGCTCACGCTGCTGGGTGCGGCCGGTTGCGCCTTCGTCATCGCGGTTCCCGGCGCCGACGACGTGATGCTCGGCTACCAGAGCCTCAGCTTCCACGACGCCCTCTACGCCCGCCAGGTCCTGAACCTGCGCCCCGCACCGGAATTCGAGGCCTGGCTGTCGGGCCTCGGCATGCTCGACGCGAACGGCCGTGTGCGACAAGTGGAACCGCTGTCCTCACCCTTGCGAGCCCTGACAGCCACTCGATGAGCGCACCGCGTCAGCCGAACGAGCCGCTCACGAACATCGACGCAGAAACGGAACCGCCTGTGACCCCACCTGTTCCGGCCCCACCGGTCGCCGCTGGGCCCGAGACGCAATCGCCTGTCGCCGAGGACTTCTGGCGAGATCTTCGGGGTAGTACGCAAGCCAGAATCGGGCTCGGCCGCACGGGCGACGCGTTGCCGACGACCGACGTCCTAGCCTTGCGCGCCGCACATGCCGCGGCCCGTGACGCCGTGCACCTTCCTCTCGACGTCGCGACCTTGACCGAACACATCGCCGCACTCGGCCTCGGCACTCCGGTCTCCGTAGCCAGCAGGGCAGCCGATCGCGCCGAGTACCTGCGCCGCCCCGATCTCGGCCGAGTGCCCGACGATCTCACCCCCGTCACCGCTACCGACGCGGACATCGGCTTCGTTCTCGCCGACGGGCTGTCCCCCTTGGCACTGTCCGAGCACGCCCCCGATCTGCTCGCCGCCCTGGCAACCGAACTCGGCGACCGCTACACCATGGCCCCACCGGTGATCGCCACCCAGGCCAGAGTGGCGCTGGGTGACCACATCGCCGAAGCCATGGGCGTGCGCACTGTTCTGGTATTGATCGGCGAGCGCCCCGGCCTCTCGGTCGCCGACAGCCTCGGCATCTACCTGACCCACCTACCGCGCCCCGGCCGCGCGGACGCCGAACGCAACTGCATCTCCAACATCCACCCACCAGACGGCCTCGCCTACGCCGACGCCGCCCGCGTGGTGGCAGGTCTGATCGCGGGGGCCCGCGCACTCGGCCGCTCGGGAGTCGACCTCAAAGACACCTCGCGTACCGACTCGCTGACCGCAGCCGAAACGCTGACCGTCGACGCGCCGACGCAGGCACCGACTCGCTGAGCTGACCCAGACACCAGCGTGACGCGGAGCACGTTCGGCATGAGACGGGGCCTATCGCTCCCTAGAGTGATCCCCATGATCCGCACCGCCGCCCTCGCCCATGTCCGCGACCGCAGGCTGATTCAGACGCGTCCCGAAGGCAAGGATGTCTTCTACATGGCGGGCGGCAAGATCGACCCCGGCGAGACCCCTTTACAGGCGCTACATCGCGAGATCGAGGAAGAACTCGGCGTCGGTTTGGCCGGTGTCGCCGAGTTCGGCATCTTCGAAGCCGAAGCCTTCGGACACCGCCGCAACACCGGTCTGCACATGACCTGTTTCCGTGCCGAACTCACCGGAGAACCCCACGCCACCGGCGAAATCGCCGAATTCCGCTACTTCACCGTGAGTGAATACGCCGCGATGGAGCACGTCGCACCCGGTTCGATGATGGTGTTCCGGCGCCTGCACGAACTCGACCTCATCGACTGGTAGCGCGAACGGCCTCGATTGGATATCGGCCGAAACGAACCTTCGAACGGCGACGATCCCATAGCTGTGAACATCCCCATATCCACCGCGCCGATGACAGTGTCCGAGCGCAGCGCAGCGCTACGCCGACTCGTCGCACTGTTCGGCCTGATGAACACGATGATCGAATTGAATGCCAGCGGGGCGCCGCGGTCGGTGGCCGAGCACGCCGCCACCGCGCGCGACCTGGTCGGCGAACTCGTCGCCGACCTGGCCGCAGCGCGCTAGGCGTACCTCCGCATTCGCTCCGGCCATGCGCGGCTGAGGACCGCTGCGCGCCTGTGCCGCCTACGTACTCTGCTTCGGTTCCGAATCCTCGACCGTGATCACACCGGGCTCGGTGCCGTCGTCGGCCTTCTGATCCGGTTCCGGATGCTCGGGTTCGAACGTTTCGGGCAGACCCTTGAGGTGCTTGTTCATCGAGCGGACCAGCAGCACCGTGCCTGCCAGCAGGATCAGGATGACCAGCAGGCCGAGGGGTGAGGCCTTGCCGAATTCGGGGCCCGTCGGTTGCTGTGCGAGGTAGGCCAACATCACCGGTCGTTGTCCTCGATGCCGGCGAACAGGTCGGTCTCCGGGATGGCGGTGGACACGCGCGTCTTGGCCAATTCGAACTCCTCGGTCGGCCAGAGCCGCTGCTGCATCTCCAACGGGATCGCGAAGAACGCGCCGTTGGGATCGATCTGGGTCGCGTGGGCGCGCAGGGCGTCGTCACGCTGGGGGAAGTATTTCGAGCATTCGATCTGGGTGGTGACCCGGCCCATGATGTCGCCGCGCGCCGCCTGGTACTGCTTCATCCGGTCCAGCCACTCCTGCAGCGGGAACGGTTCGCCGATGCGCTCGTACTCCTCGGCGAAGGCCTCGAGGCGCTTCATGCTGAAACCGTGGTCGTAGTAGAGCTTGAGCGGCGTCCACGGCTCGCCCGCCGCGGGGAACTTCGTCGGATCGCCCGCGGCCTCGTAGGCGGCCATCGACACCTCGTGGCAGCGGATGTGGTCCGGGTGGGGGTAGCCACCGTTCTCGTCGTAGGTGGTGATCACCTGCGGCTTGAACTCGCGGATCACGCGCACCAGCGCCTCGGTGGACTCCTCGAGCGGCACCAGCGCGAAGCAGCCCTCCGGCAGCGGCGGCAGCGGGTCGCCCTCTGGCAGGCCCGAGTCGACGAATCCCAGCCAGTGCTGGCGCACGCCGAGCGCGTGGGCGGCCGCGGCCATCTCCTCGCGCCGCACTTCGTTGATCCGGTCGAGCACACCGGGGGTGTCCATGGCCGGGTTCAGGATGCTGCCGCGCTCGCCACCGGTCAACGTCACGACGAGCACCTCGACGCCCTCCGCGGCGTACCTTGCGGTCGTCGCGGCGCCCTTGCTCGATTCGTCGTCGGGGTGGGCGTGCACTGCCATGAGGCGAAGGCCACTCACTTCTCGTTCACCGTCGCTCTCGCTCGCGGGTGTCAGATGTCGTTACCTATAGTTCCATCCGACCCCCCGTTTGTTCCGACCACCCCCGGGAGCGCGAAACCGATGACCGAGCCCGCACCGGACTCCGCCGCGACCTCGGCCGCCGCAGCAGCGCGACACGCCGACCGATACGGCACAAAACCACCTGCGCGTCGCCTGTGGGTGATGGTTTTGCTCGGTGTCGGCGTCGTTGTCGCCGGTTTCGCCGTGGCCTATCTCGGCTTCCAGAAATATGGTCCGAAGGCGGTCGAGACCGAGCAGCTCGGCTATGTGGTCGTCGACGATGCCACCCTGGAGGTGCGGATCAAGGTCACCCGTGACGACCCACAGCAGGCCGTGGTCTGCTTCGTGCGGGCGATGGATCGCGACAGCGCCGAAGTGGGACGGCGCGAAGTACTGGTCCCCGGTTCGGACTCGACCAGCGTGCAGGTGAGCACTACGGTCAAGACATCGGCACGCGCTTCGGCGGGCGATATTTATGGTTGCAGCGACCAGATTCCTGGGTATCTGCGCACCGGATAGCCTGCCTGACTAGCCTGACCTGCATTTTTATGAGACATGCTAAAATGGGTTGATACACGGTTCCGGGGTTCGGAGCCGTGTTTGCTGCATTGGCGGCCAGCGGTGCTGTTTGCGGGTATCGGGTTCACCCCCAGGATCGCTCCAGCCGTCGGGCTGGTGCATGCCCTCCTTCGGGAGGAATGGCGCTGGTTTCAGGGAATCCCGGTCCGCCGGGAACAACTACTAGGGAGTGATCGAGATGACCGAGAATGTGACCTGGCTTACCCAGGAGTCGCACGACAGGCTCAAGGGCGAGTTGGACTCGCTCATTGCCAATCGTCCGGTCATTGCCGCCGAGATCAACGAGCGCCGCGAAGAGGGCGACCTCAAGGAGAACGGTGGCTACCACGCCGCGCGTGAAGAGCAGGGTCAGCAGGAGGCGCGTATCCGCCAGCTGCAGGAACTGCTGAACAACGCCAAGGTCGGCGTCGCCCCCACCAAATCCGGCGTGGCGCTGCCGGGCTCGGTCGTCACGGTCTACTACGACGGCGACGAAGGCGATACCGAGACCTTCCTGATCGCGACCCGCGAAGAGGGACTCGGCGCCACCGGCCTCGAGGCCTACTCGCCGAACTCGCCGCTGGGCGGCGCGCTGATCGACGCCAAGGTGGGCGAGACCCGCGAGTACACACTCCCCAACGGCAACACCATGAAGGTGACGCTGGTCAGCGCGGAGCCGTACCACAGCTGAGCCCGCTGAACCCGTAGGTCCAGAACCCGAACGCAAGCGGCCGCATCCGGAATCCGGATGGGGGCGCGTGGTGGTTGGTGGGGGGGGGATGGGAGAGAAAAGCCGGCGACGCGGCAACAAAGAGCAGGCGGTTGTTTTTGATTGGCCCACCGAGACCGGCCACAAAG
>NZ_JBHXNK010000024.1:34540-128292 GCF_042719755.1 Nocardia sp. NPDC058519
TTTTTTTTTTTTTTTATTGGTACCGGGCGGCCCTTACCCCCCGGGTCCCCGGCTAACCCCTTCGCCCAACACCCCAACCCACCGCGCCCCCACCCGCACTCGGGATGCGCCCGCTTCGTCATGTGTGGGGTCCTCTGCTCAGCTCAGAGCCTGCTCGACGTCAGCAAGGAGATCGCTGATGTCTTCGATGCCGACCGAGAGCCGGACCAGATCGGCGGGGACTTCCAGGGCCGAGCCCTCGGTGCTCGCGTGGGTCATCGCACCGGGGTGTTCGATGAGCGATTCGACCCCGCCCAGCGATTCGGCCAGCGTGAAGATCTGGGTTCGCGAGCAGAACTTCAGCGCCGCTTCCCGGCCACCGGTCAGGCGCACCGAGATCATGCCGCCGCTGCGGCGCATCTGCTTCTGCGCGATCTCGTAGCCGGGGTGGGTGGGCAGACCGGGGTAGATGACCTGTGAGATGGCCGGGTGGTTGGTCAGGAACTCCGCGATGACCTCGGCGTTGTCGCAGTGCTTTTCCATCCGCACGGCCAGCGTCTTGATGCCGCGCATCGTGAGGAAGGCGTCGAACGGGCCGGGCACCGCGCCCGCGCCGTTCTGCAGGAACGCGAAGTCCTTGTCGAGCTCGGCGCTGTTGGTGATCAGCGCGCCGCCGACGACATCGGAGTGACCGCCGAGGTACTTGGTGGTCGAGTGCAGGACCACATCGGCGCCGAGCAGCAGCGGCTGCTGCAGGTACGGGGTGGCGAACGTGTTGTCCACGACCAGCTTCGCGTCGGCCTCGTGGGCGATATCGGCCAGCGCGGGGATGTCACCGATGCTCAGCAGCGGGTTGGTCGGGGTTTCGATCCACACCAGCTTGGTGTTGGGGCGGATGGCCGCGCGCACGGCGTCGAGGTCGGCGATGTGGGCGGGCGAGTGCTCGATGCCCCACTGGCTGAAGACCTTGTCGATGAGCCGGAAGGTGCCGCCGTAGGCGTCGTCGGGGATGACGATGTGGTCACCCGGGCGCAGCATGGCGCGTAGCGCGCAGTCGGTGGCCGCCATACCCGAGGCGAACGCGCGCCCGTAGCTGCCCGATTCGAGGGCGGCGAGGTTGGCTTCCAAGGCCGTGCGGGTGGGGTTGCCGGTGCGCGCGTACTCGTAGCCACCGCGCATGCCGCCGACGCCGTCCTGGGCGAAGGTCGAGCTCGCGTAGATGGGCACATTGACCGCACCGGTCTGAGGATCGGGTTCGTATCCGGCGTGCACGGCTCTGGTGGAGAATCCCAGCTCACTCATGGCCTCAGACTAGTTGGCCGGTTCGGGTCGCTTTCGCAGGGGTTCTCGACATGGTCGAAGTGTCGGATTCGGGTTCGGTACTGCGGTTAAGCTCACGGCATGGTCACCGTCGAAGAGTTGTTCGCCATCGATCCGTTGCTGTCGCAGGAGGAGCGCGAAATCCGCGACACGGTGGCGCGATTCGGAGAACGCAGGCTGCGGCCGCACCTTGCCGACTGGTTCGAGGAAGGCACGTTCCCGGCCCGCGAGATCGCGCCGGAACTGGGCAAGCTCGGGCTGCTCGGCATGCACCTGGACGGCTACGGCTGCGCGGGCGCGTCGGCCACCGCCTACGGGCTCGCCTGCCAGGAGCTCGAAGCCGTCGACTCCGGGGTGCGCAGCATGGTGTCGGTGCAGGGCTCCCTCGCGATGGCGGCCATTCACTTCTTCGGATCCGAGGAGCAGAAGCAGCAGTACCTGCCCGCGATGGCGGCCGGTGAGGTGATCGGGTGCTTCGGGCTCACCGAACCCGACTTCGGATCCAATCCCGGCGGGATGCGCACGCGGGCGCGCCGCGACGGTGACGACTGGATTCTGAACGGGTCCAAGATGTGGATCACCAACGGGTCGGTGGCCGATATCGCCGTGGTCTGGGCCAAGGCGGAGGAGCCCGGCGCGGACAAGCCGCGGGTGCGTGGCTTCCTGGTGCCCTCTGGCACACCGGGTTTCACCACTCGCGAGATCCACCGCAAGCTGTCGCTGCGCGCATCGATCACCGCCGCACTGGATTTCGACGACGTGCGCTTGCCCGCCGATGCGGTGCTGCCCGAATCACACGGGCTCAGTTCGCCGCTGGCCTGTTTGAGCGAAGCGCGGTTCGGCATCATCTTCGGTGCGCTCGGCGCCGCGCGCGACTGCCTGAGCGCGGCGATCGACTACGCCCGCACCCGTGCGGTGTTCGACAAGCCGCTGGCGGGCTACCAGCTCACCCAGGCCAAACTGGCCGATATGGCGCTCGAACTCGGCAAGGGACAGTTGCTCGCGCTGCACCTGGGCCGGCTGAAGGATCGTCACGAGATCACCGGCGAGCAGATCAGCGTGGGCAAGCTGAACAGCACCCGTGAGGCCATCAAGATCGCTCGCGAATGCCGAACCATCATGGGCGCCAACGGAATCACCCTCGACTACCCGGTCCTGCGGCACGCGAACAACCTGGAGTCGGTGCTGACCTACGAGGGCACCGCCGAGGTGCACCAGCTGGTGATCGGCAAGGCGCTCACCGACGCCAACGCGTTCCGGTAGGTCAGGTACCGGCCGACAGGCCCGGCCTCGGCGCGGGCCTGATCATGCCGCCGGCGAAGGCCGCGGCGAGCATCACGATCACTACCGTGAACACAGTCAGCGCGATGGGCACGGTGATCGCTGTGGGGATGCCGAGCACGGTCAGACCAGCCACACTGCCGCAACCCCAGAAGATCGCGGCGGCGAGTCGACCGAGCAACGGCGCGTAGGGCGACCGGCGCCAGGCACCGGCGATCCTCGTCTGAGCCGAATACCCTGCGCTGGTGGCGATTACCGCGCTCATGCCGAACAGCTGAACGGCCGGGTCGGTAACCTGCACTGCGGATCCTCTCGCTCGCCGAGCGGGTTTGCCGAAAGTTGTCTCGGAACGGTTATACCCATTCAGAGTCCATCGGGCGCCCGGTTCACGCAACTCCGCGGTATCGATCACATCTCGTCGGCTACGCCCTCGTCGAACCGGTCGGCGCGGGCAGTTCCAGGTTCTCCCGGTAGGTCCGGCCCAGATAGTCGGTATCGAGCAGATTCCTGCGACGCAGCTCTGGCAGCAGACCATTGACCACGAAATCGTGGGTGCGCTCGTCGGTGAGACCGCCGAGGGAGATCACGTCGAGCACATTCGCCCGATAGCGCTGCTCGATCGCGTCGGCCAACTGTTCGGGTGTGCCCGCGACGGCCCAGTGTCCGGTGTCCTTGGCGGCGATGACGAGCTCGCGCAGGGTCGCGCCGGAGGCGGCGAGCTTGCCGAAGATCTCGACCCGACCGCGGCGCCGGTGTACCGAATCCAATTGCGGTAGCAGGGTTTCCGGGATGGGCTTGTCCAGGGGCAGGTCGGACAGGTCGATGGCGCCACCAAGCATGTCGGCCAGCTGACGGCGCCCTGCCTCGAAATCGGTGGCTTCGGCGGCCTCGCGAACCAACCTGTGGGCTTCCTCCTCCGTCGCGCCGTAGGTGGCGTGGAAAGAACTGAAGATGAGCGGAAGCCCGTCCGGCCTGCCCAAGGCGGCGGCTCGGGTGCGGATCTTCTTCGTGTAGATGATCGCGTCCTCGAGCGTGGGCAGCGAGGTGAACACCACCTCCGCGAATCGCGCGCCGAGCTCGACGCCACCCGCGGACTGACCGGCCTGGAACTGCACCGGCCTGCCCTGCGGCAACGGCGGGATGTTCAGCGGCCCGCGCACCGAGAAATACCGTCCGGCGTGGTCGATCGGCCGCACGAGCGATTCGTCCAGTACCGCACCCCCCGCACCGTCGGGCCGCAGCGCACCCGGCTGCCAGCTGTCGAACAGCGCGTTGACCACTTCGATGGATTCGGTGGCGCGCGCGTAGCGCTCCTCCGGGCTCGGCAGATCACGGTCACCGTAGTTCTCCTCGCCCAGCGAGGAGGTCACCACGTTCCAGGCCGCGCGGCCGTTGCTGATGTGGTCGAGCGTGCCGAAGAGCCTGGCCAGGTTATAGGGGTGATGGAACGTCGTCGAGACGGTCGCGATCAGGCCGGCATCGGTGGTCACCGCGCCGAGGGCGGCGAGCTGGATCAGTGGTTCCTGTGCGCCGATCGCCCCCTGGGCGCCGAAGCTGAGCAGGTCGGCCGCGAAGATCGCGCCGATCTTGTTGTCCTGGGCGATCCGCGCGATCCGCACCGCCTCATCGAGCGTGGAGCGGGTCGGATCTAGTGCCGCGGCGTACACACCACGTGACCCGCTGACCCCGGTGACGGTCTTCAATTTCCGACGTTCGCTGCCCATGTTCGACAGTCCAGCAGGACACCCGGACCGCGACCATGGTTGCGCTCAACGGAATTCGATCGAGCGCGCTGATATTGCGCCGGATTCGCCCGGTTACGCCATTGATCTTGAAACAATCCAATTTCATCAACGATGAACAGATTGGTACCATATTGCAATGTTTGCGCCAGCTCCCGCGTTGCTCGAACTTTCGGCGCAACGACAATTGCATCAGCTGAACACCGAGTTCGGAGCGCCAGCGGCCGCCGTCGCCGCAGCGGTGCCCGCGCTGTCGGCCCAGCTGGACCAGCACGCTGCCGCGGTGCGTGACATTCTCACCCTCGGCGTCGACGATTCGGCCAAAGTGCCCCTCACCATTCTGCTCGCAGGCTATGTCCAGGGGCTCCTCGACCATTTCGCCGAGCGGGCCGACGGATTCTTCGCGGGCGCGCCGGGCAACTGGCACGAGGCCGACTGGCTGCAGTTACGCCTTGCCGCGGTGTGCGCGTACGCCGCCGACTGACACCGCACGACACCGGCGCACCGCCACCCGAAGGTGACGGTGCGCCGGTCTCCGTCGGTTACCTGGCTGTTTCGCCACCCCAGCCCGGCTGGCCTTCCGGGTAGCTCGCTCCCGGCGTCACCCACGCCTGCCGACCCTGCTCCACGGTCGGCGACACCTGCTCGCCCTGACGCATGGCATCCTCGCGTCCACGCTGGTATGCCTGAGCATGCCCCTTCATCGCGGGCATCTCCGATTCCAGATTGCCGAGCCAGTTGTTCCAGCGCTGCTCCATGGGCCTGACCAGGCCGCCACCGATGCCGACCACCATGATGCCGCCGATGGTGGCGAGCACGGCGATCAGGATCGGGGTGGTCACCGAGGTCGCGACGCCGATCTGGTTCAGCGCGGCGATGATGCCGATACCCCAGATGAACACCGCCGCGATCCGGCCGAGCATCTTCCCGTAGGACAGCCCGCCGAGCACATTGGAGATCAGGTCGCTCACCGCGTGGGCGATGGCCGCCGCGATCACCACGATCACGATCGCGATCGCCGCCCTCGGCAACCAAGCCACGATGCTGGTGAGCAGCGCGCTGACCGGGTTCGGCCCGAACACCGCGAAACCGATCTGCAGCGCGATCAGCAAAATCGCGTAATAGGCGATCTTGGCGATAATGTCGGAGGCGTCATATTTACTGCGGGACAGCATTTTCCGCAGATCGCCGCGTTCGACCAGCCGGTCGAATCCGACGCGCTCCAGCACTGCGTTCACGATCTTGGCGACCACCTTCGCGATGATCCAGCCAACCAGAAGAATGGCGATGAATGCCACCGCTTTGGGGACGAACTGCGCGACCGAACTCCACGCATCGGTCAAGCCCTGCTGGAAATCTATCGCAATGACGGAGGTATCCACGGCCTGTCCTTTCGCTTTCCGATCAGTGCGGCTGATTGCCGATGCACCTGTTCGTGGTGTTTACCCAGGTAATTCTCATCGAATCGGTGAAGTAGCGATAAATTTGCTCACGGCCGGTCAGCGGCACAATATCCCCCGATCACAGGGGAGGTCCCGCTCTCGCCACGCGTGATCGAGGCGCGCTGGGCCGATCGGCGATCCGATCGGCGCCGGTCCGGCGCGGTACCGATCGGGGCCACACCCGTCGTACCGAAATTCGGTTGCCCGCCGTTCGACCGCTTCCTAGAGTTGGTCGCATGTCGTGCCACTACTTCATTCGTCTCCGCTACAGCCGGGCTCTGGCCCGCTAGCGGACGCGGATAACTTCATCGGCGTCCACCGGCGCGCCAAGGGCCCTTCGAGATTGCATTCGACTCGAAGACCCGAAGGGGCACACTGCCGTGGCGCAGGATTTTGCACACCGAAACTACTCACACACTCAGCGCAAGGTCACCGGTAAGAGTGGCGGTCGGACCGCCCGTGACCACGCGAGAAGGACACTGTCCCAGAACTTTCTGGTGGACCGTGCCGCCGTCGACTCGATCGTGGCGGTGGCCGATCCGGCGGGCACGGTTCTCGAACCCGGTGCGGGCGAAGGGATTCTCACGCATGCCCTGGCTCGCCGGGGCGCACAGGTCACCGCGTACGAGATCGATCCGCTGCTCGCGGCCAAGCTCTCGGCGCAAACGCGTTCCGAGAACGGAATCCGCGTCGTACGCGGCGATTTCACCAAGGCCAAGGCTCCCCGCGAGCCATTCGCCGTGGTGGGGAACATCCCGTTCTCGGTGACCGCCGACATCGTCGACTGGTGCCTGACCGCACCGGCCCTGACCTCGGCAACGCTGCTCACCCAACGCGAATACGCCCGCAAACGCACCGGCGACTACGGCCGCTGGAGCCTGCTGACCGCGACAACCTGGCCGTGGTTCAGCTGGGAACTGCGCGGGCAGGTACCCCGCGGCAGCTTCCGCCCGATCCCATCGGTCGACTCCGCGATCCTGCGGATCGCCCGGCGAACAGCACCCCTTGTCTCCCAACGCAATTCCTACACGGAGCTGGTCCGAACCGCCTTCTCGGGAATAGGCGGCACAGTCCGCGCTTCCCTGCACACCCGCTACCACGGCGTGGACGAAGCACTGGCCACCGCCGGCATCGCCCACGACACTGTGGTGGCCTATGTCCACCCGAATCAGTGGGTGGAGTTGCACTCGATGCTCACCCCCTGAACGAGCTGCCTGCTGTTTGCGAAAGGCAGCAGGATCTCAGGGAATGACGACCGGCCCGGTGAGCGGTGCGGGGTCGGCTGCCCAGCGGTGGCCGACCTCGCGCGGAGTGACCCCTTCGTCGGCCCAGGCGGTGAGCAGCTGTGCGACCTTGTCGTGCATGGTGACGCGGAGCCGGTCGAACGACGTGTCCGGGGTGTCGTCCACTTCGCCGAGCAGCAACCACCACGCCCACGCCACCGCGCCCGCGTTGGCGACGAAGTCTGGCAGGACCGGGATGCCGCGGGCGGCGAGCATGGCTTCGGCTTCCGGTGTGGTGGCGGCGTTCGCGGCTTCGACGATGACGTGCGCCCGGATGTCGTACGAGTTGTCGGGCGTGATCGTATACGAGATCGCCGCTGGCACAAGGATATCGACGTCGGCGGCGATAACGGCGTTGCGCGGCAGCTGCTCGATGCCCGCGGGCAGGCGGGACCGGTCGATCTCGCCGTAGCCGTCGCGCAGATCCAGCAGCGCCGGGATGTCGAGCCCATCGGCGCAGGACAGCGTGCCCGCGGCATCGGCTACCGCGGTGATCTTCATCCCGGCCTCGTACAGGTAGTAGGCCGCCGCCCCGCCCATCGTGCCGACGCCCTGGATCGCGGCCGTCGTCTGGGCAGGTGCCTGCCCCCACTGCACCGCCGTGGCGAGGCAGGCGTGTGCGACGCCGTACCCGCCGATGACGTCACCGAGCAGGAAGCCGCCGTCGACCGCGGCGTTGAGTCCGTTGCGGACCCGCTCCAGCGTCGCGGCCGGGTCGGCGGAGCGCCGGATCGCGGCGTGATAGCTCTGGTCGAGGTCGAGTTGTTCGAAGACCTCGTCGATCAGGTGCTGCGGAACCCCCAGGTCTTCGGCGGTCACCCAATGCGCGTCGAGCCACGGGCGCATCGCCTCGCAGAATCGCCGCAGTACTTCGACGGCGCGCGGGTCCTTGGGATCGAAGTCGATCCCGCCCTTGGCGCCGCCGATCGGCAGGTCGAACGTGGCGGTCTTGTTGGCCATGCCGCGCGCCAGATCCTCGACCTCGCCCAGGGTGCAACCGGCCCGCATCCGGGTGCCGCCGGTGGCCAGGCCGCCGCGCAGGGTGTGGACGACGAGGTAGCCGACCGCGTCGGTGAGCGAATCCGTCCAGTGCAGACGCATATACGGCTCGCCGCGACGGATCGCGGGAGTGACGGCCGGGTCCGTGGGTGCGGCGACGGTATGCGATGTCACCTGCGGCGTCCCTCCGCTCGGGTTCAGCATCGTCATGGTGCCCACCTCCTCGTTCGTCGTGATCGCCCGTGGCGGACCTCGTCGTCCCGGTAGCACCAAGCGTGCGGGCCGCCATGGCCGCGCGTCTATTTACGGTTCGTTCACCGCACCCTTCACGGTTCCTGCACAGTGCATACGCTCGGAGCTATGGAGCTGTCTCTGGCCCGCCTGCGAATGCTGCGCGAACTACACCGACGCGGCACCATCACGGCCGCCGCGGCCGCCCTGCACTACACCGCGTCGGCGGTTTCCCAACAGCTCGCCCAGCTCGAACGCGACGCGGGCACCCGGCTGTTCGAACGACGCGGGCGCCGAGTGCAGCTCACCGATCTCGGGATCGTGCTCGCCGAGCACGCCGAAGAGATCCTGGCCTCGGTCGAGCGCGCGACCCAGGCGCTGGAGGAAGCGGGCGGTTCGGTGACCGCGAAGATCACCGCCGGGGTGTGGGCGTCGGTGGCCTCCGGCCTGCTCCCCGACGCGCTCACCACCCTCGCCGCCTCGCATCCTGGCATCTTGGTGCGCACCACCGAACTCGCGCCGGAGTCGACGGCCGCCGCCGTCCGTGACGGCACGCTCGACCTGTCGTTCGTTCTCGACTACTCGAACTATCCGATGACCTGGGACCGTGGCCTGGAGCGGGCAGTCATCGGGGTCGAACGGATCCACGCCGCCGTCCCCGCCGGCGCGGTGCCCGCGGCCAGCGTGACCCTCGCCGAGTTGTCCGAGCATCCGTGGATCATCGCGCCCGCCCGGTCGCACTTCGGGCACGCGGCGCGGCTGGCGTTCCAGTCCGCCGGACTCCGGCCGCGCATCGACCACGAGCTGGAGGAGCAGGCGACCGCGATGTCGATGGTCGCGGCCGGACTCGGCGTCACGCTGGTCTCGGATCTGGGCTTGGCGTTGCGCCCACCCGGGGTGGATATCGTCGCGCTCGGCGACGCCCTCACCCGGACCGTGTCACTGGCCTACCGCACCAACTCGGCGGGCCGAGCCGCGCTGCTCCTGGTGGTGGACGCGATCCGGACCGCCGCGGCGAACAAGGGACTCGGCGCCGACATCCGCACCGCGCCCGCAGCGCATCGAGCCTCAGATCCTGCCGGTGCTCAGGAAACCGAGTAGGTCGTGGCGGGTGATGACGCCGACGGGCTTGCCGTCTTCGACGACCATCAGGGCGTCGGAATCCGACAGGGCCTTGGTGGCGGTGGAGATGGGTTCGCCGGAACCGATCAGCGGGAAGGACGGGCTCATGTGCTGGGCGACGGAGTCGGTGAGGTTGGCGCGGCCCTCGAAGACGGCCGAGAGCAGGTCGCGCTCGGTGACGCTGCCCGCTACCTCACCGGCCATGACCGGGGGCTCGGCGCCGACGACGGGCATCTGGGAGACGCCGTACTCGCGCAGGATCTCGATGGCGTCGCGCAGGGTTTCCGACGGGTGGGTGTGCACCAGGTCGGGCAGGCCGCCGGACTTGCCGCGCAGCACGTCGCCGACCAGCGGTTCGGGGCCGGCCTCCAGAGGAGTCCGGAGGAAGCCGTAGGAGCTCATCCACTTGTCGTTGAAGATCTTCGACAGGTAGCCGCGGCCACCGTCTGGCAGCAGCACGACCACCACGGCGTCGGGATCGCGGCGTGCGACCTCGATCGCGGCGACCACGGCCATGCCGCAGGAACCGCCGACCAGCAGGCCCTCCTCGCGAGCGAGGCGCCGGGTCATCTCGAAGGAATCCGCGTCGGAGACCGCGATGATCTCGTCGGGGATCGACGCGTCGTAGGCGGTGGGCCAGAAGTCCTCGCCGACGCCCTCGACCAAGTACGGGCGACCGGTGCCGCCGGAGTACACCGAACCCTCCGGGTCGGCGCCGATGATCTTGACCGTGCCGCCGGAGACTTCCTTGAGGTAGCGGCCGGTGCCGGAGATGGTGCCGCCGGTGCCGACGCCCGCGACGAAGTGGGTGATCTTGCCCTCGGTGTCGGCCCAGATCTCGGGACCGGTGGTCTCGTAGTGGCTGTCGGGTCCGCCCGGGTTGGAGTACTGGTTGGGCTTCCAGGCCCCTTCGATCTCGCGGACCAGGCGATCGGAGACGTTGTAGTAGCTGTCGGGGTGCTCCGGCGGCACGGCGGTCGGGCAGACCACGACCTCGGCGCCGTAGGCACGCAACACGTTGCGCTTGTCCTCGCTGACCTTGTCCGGGCACACGAACACGCACTTGTACCCGCGCTGCTGGGCGACCAGCGCCAGGCCGACACCGGTATTACCCGAGGTCGGCTCGACGATCGTGCCGCCCGGCTTCAGCAGTCCGTCCTGCTCGGCGGCGTCGATCATCTTGACCGCGATCCGGTCCTTGGAGCTGCCGCCCGGGTTCAGGTATTCGACCTTCGCGGCCACCAGGCCCGCGTTGGAGCCGACCACCGAGTTCAGCCGAACAAGGGGGGTGTTGCCGATGAGATCGACGACATGATCCGCGATGCGCATGGTGCCGAGGGTAGCCGAGCACTTGCGCTCGATGCCCGGCGGAGGGGCGCCCACCAGGCCGCAAGTGGTCGACATCTCCGTACGCAGGACTCGGCGTCGTAGAATTTTCGAATGTGAGCGCACCTCGAATCAGCTGGCGGACCGCGGTCGTTACCGGAGCGACGACGGTGCTCGCCGGATCGAGCGCCGGGACCGTCTCCTGGGCGACGTATCGATTGCTGATGACACAGGCGGGTGCGGCGCGCGCGGTGATCGGCCGCGACACCTCCAAGCCGCCCGAGGCCGACGGCGTGTACGCGCCGGGCGCCATCATTCCCGAGCCGTGGCGCAAGACGACACCGGTCGACCTGCACCTGATGATCTTCGGCGACTCCACCGCTGCCGGGCTCGGCTGCCTCGGTGCCGCCGATGTGCCGGGCGTGCGGTTGGCTCGCGGGTTGGCCGAGGCCACCGGCATGCGGATCCGGTTGAGTACCAAGGCCATCTCCGGCGCTACATCGAAGGGCCTGGCCGGACAGGTCGACGCGATGTTCGTCGCGGGCCCGCCGCCGGACGCGGCAGTGATCCTGGTCGGCGCCAACGACATCACCAAGAAGCACTCCATCCGGGCCTCGGCACGCAGGCTCGCGGCTGCGGTGTCGCGGCTGCGCGAGGCCGACGCGCTGGTGGTGGTCGGCACCTGCCCCAACCTGGGTACCGTCACCGCTATCCAGCAACCGCTGCGTACGATCGTCGCGAACTGGAGCGTGCGGCTGGCCAAGGCGCAGACGGTCGCCACCACGATCGCGGGCGGCATCGCTGTGCCGATGGGTTCGCCGCTGGTCGCCTCCGAGTTCCGGGCCGCACCCGAAATCCTGTTCGCCACCGACGGATTCCACCCTTCCGCGGCAGGCTACGAATTGGCCGCCGCGCAGCTGCTTCCCGTGCTGATCGCGCAGGTGCGCGACCGCCCTGCCCTTCCCGTCGCGCAGCTGGAGACGTAGATTCGAGAATTGACCGGCATGTAAACAGCCGTTCACGTCGAACAACGCGAAAAGGAGTCCTCATGCCCGAGGCCGTTATCGTCAGCACCGCCCGTTCCCCGATCGGCCGTGCCGTCAAGGGGTCATTGGCGGGAATGCGCCCGGACGACCTGACCACGCAGATGGTTCGTGCCGCGCTGGCCAAGGTGCCTTCGCTGGATCCGACGCAGATCGACGACATCATCCTTGGCACCGGCTCCCCCGCCGGCGAGGGTGGCTTCGGTATGGGCCGCATGATCGCCATCGAGCTCGGCCTCGATGTCGTCCCCGGCACCACCGTGCAGCGCTATTGTGCGTCGTCGGTACAGACCACCCGGATGGCCTTCCACGCGATCAAGGCAGGCGAGGGTGACGTATTCATCTCCGCAGGCGTGGAGACCGTCTCGCGCTACGCCCGTGGCTCGGCCGACAGCTCACCCGATACCAGGAACACCATTTTCGACGAGGCCGTCGCCCGTACCGCCAAGGCCGCCGAAGGTGGCGCCGGTGTGTGGCACGACCCGCGCCAGGACGGCCTGCTCCCCGACGCCTACATCGCGATGGGCCAGACCGCCGAGAACGTCGCGTCGCTGACCGGCATCTCGCGCGAGGACCAGGACCGCTGGGGCGTGCGCTCGCAGAACCGTGCCGAAGAGGCCATCAAGTCGGGGTTCTTCGAGCGGGAGATCACCCCGGTGACCCTGCCCGACGGCACGATCGTGAGCAAGGACGACGGCCCGCGCGCCGGCGTCACCTACGAGGCGGTCAGCCAGCTCAAGCCGGTGTTCCGTCCCGACGGCACCATCACCGCCGGTAACTGCTGCGCGCTCAACGACGGCGCCGCGGCGCTGGTCATCATGAGCGACACCAAGGCCAAGGAGCTGGGCCTGACCCCGCTGGCCCGCATCGTCTCCACCGGTGTGTCCGGCCTGTCGCCCGAGATCATGGGCCTCGGCCCGGTCGAGGCCGTCAAGCGCGCGCTGGCGATCGCGGGCAAGTCGGTCTCCGACATCGACCTGTTCGAGATCAACGAGGCCTTCGCCGTGCAGGTGCTCGGCTCGGCGCGTGAGCTGAAGATCGACGAGGACAAGCTCAACGTCTCCGGCGGCGCGATCGCGCTGGGCCACCCGTTCGGCATGACCGGTGCCCGCATCACCACCACCCTGCTGAACAACCTGCAGACCTACGACAAGCAGTTCGGCGTGGAGACCATGTGCGTCGGCGGCGGCCAGGGCATGGCGCTCGTCATCGAGCGTCTGAGCTGAGATAGGTAGACCAAAAAAGCGGCCCACCTCGATGAGGTGGGCCGCTTTTGTGTCTTCTATCAGTCGCGCTGGAAGTAGCTCAGCAGGCGGAGGATCTCGATGTAGAGCCAGACCAGGGTGATGGTGAGGCCGAGGGCGACGCCCCAGGCGGCCTTTTCGGGGGCCTGGGCGCGGATCAGCTGGTCGGCGGCGTCGAAGTCCAGCAGGAAGCTGAACGCGGCGATGGCGATGCAGACCAGGCTGAACACGATCGCCAGCGGGCCGCCGTCGCGCAGGCCGAAGCCGCCGTCGGTGAAGAAGCTCGCGATCAGGTTGCCGACCATCAGCACCAGCACGCCGACCATCGCACCGATCAGCATGCGGGTGAAGCGCGGGGTCACGCGGATGGCGCCGGTTTTGTAGACGACCAGCATGCCGAAGAACACGCCGAACGTGCCGAGCACCGCCTGGCCGATCAGGGCGCTACCACCCACGCCGCCGAAGGTGACGTCGGTGAACATCAGCGACAGCGCGCCGAGGAACAGGCCTTCGAAGGCCGCGTAGGCCAGGACGATGGCCGGGTTGTCCATCTTGCGACCGAAGGTCGCGATCAGGACCAGCACCAGGCCGATGATGCCGCCGCCGATGACGAACAGCGGCGCCAGCGAAGGGTTGGCACTCGACAGCGCGAAGGAGACGATCGCCGAGACCGTGAGCACCGCGAGGGTGATGCCGGTCTTGGTGACCACGTCGTCGATGGTCATCGCGCGAGTGGCGGGGGCCTGCTGGAATTGCTGGCCGTACTGCTGGCCGTATTCGCCGTACTGCTGGTTGCCGACCTGGCCCGCGCCGGCTACGCCCGAACCGAAGTTCGCGTAACCGCCGACACCCTCCTGGCGGGGAAGGTTCTTGAACACCGGATTCGATGAGGTACGCACCGTGCGCCTTTCTTGGAGATACGAGTCGCTGTACGCCTGCGGCGCGGCACAGCTCCAACTGCCCTGTTCAACGCGCCACGATCGGACAAAGTTCCCAGCGATCCGGTCCATGACCACACCGCCCGCCCGTTCGGACAAATCGGACTCTACCGCTTTCGGGTCGCCCTATCGTTGTACGTCGCGCAGACCACGAACGGACCGCGTGACCGTGAACTTCTGGTTCCGGCCGATCACATCGGTGCGGCCGACCATCCGCTCCACCACGCCGCGATAGTTCAAGTGCGAGTTGTACACCGTCCACAACTCGCCGCCGGGCCGCAGCACCCGCCCGGTCTCGACGAACATCTTGATCGCCGAACCGGTGTGCACGGCCGCGCCGACATGGAACGGCGGATTGCACAGCACCAGGTCGGCGCTGTTGTCGGCGGCCGAGGACATGGCGTCGTCGCGCACCACCGTGACCCGGTCGGCGACACCGTTGGCCTCGGCGGTTGCCCTGGCCGAGGCGACGGCGGCGGCCGACTGGTCGGTGCCGACCACCCGGATGTGTGGACGTGATTTCGCCAGCGCGACCGCGAGAATGCCGGTGCCACAACCGAGATCGACGGCATCGCGCGCGTCGGGCTTCATCCGGTCCATGTGCTCGAGCAGGAACCGGGTGCCGATGTCGAGGCGCGATCCCGAGAACGCGGCGCCGAACGCGACGACATCACCGTCGATCTCGATGACGTGCTCGCGCACGGGGAACCGGGATTCGCCCACCGGCAGCGGCTCGCCGACCATCAGCACGCGCGACTTCTGCCGGCCCCGGCCCGCCCTGACCTGCGCGAAAGATTCGGCGAGCACTTCGTTCATGGCCGGGGTGAGGTACTTGTCGCGGCCGCCCGCGAACACCACCACATCGGGGGCGGCGTAGCGGGCGATGGCCTCGGCGATCTCGGCGACACCCGACAGCATCCGCGGCAACCGCATCAGGACCACGCGCGCGCCGGTGAGCAGGTCGGCGTCGAGGGCGTGGGCGGTATAGCGGTCGGTGAGCCCGAGGGTCTTGGCATTGGCTGCCAGCGCCGATTCACCGGTGATCAGGTCCTGGTGCACGCGAATGCCGCCGAGTCCGTGCTGCGCGGCAATCCCGAGGGTGAGCGCGCCGTACGCGTCGCCGATCACCGCAACCTCACCGCTACCAGCGGCCGCGAGGACGTCCGCGGCCGTGTCGAGGATCAGTCGGTCGGCGGCGTCGACGGCATAGAGGTTCGGCGCCTCCACATCCGGATACCGGCGTAGTCGATCGAATACGTCCTCAACACTGTCCACCCGGCAAGTGTGCTAGATCGTTGCCCCACCGTCACATCCGGGCCCGGTAACGGCCGTCGGGGTGACTCGCAACGGGGCGTCGTGGGATGTATTTCCCTGAGCGATAACGGGTTCCATCGATTTGCGATGCCCTTGCAGATCGTCGGCGAATTCGCCGATCGCACGAATTCCATTGCTCCCCAATGCGTCGGCCACGATCACCGGCCCACCCGCACCGCAGCCGATCACCGCAGGTGGCGCTAACTACCGAACTGGTACGCGTTCACCGAAAATCGTGGCCCCGACCTGCGCGCATCGACCGGAACCGCTCCCATTTGGAAGTCATCAGCAAACTTTCCGTAGCCCGAACACACCCCGCGCTCCTTCGCCCACCACGCCGCCGTCCCTGCGTACCATCGGCCCCATGCGCAACGCTCTCGTGTTCGTGCTGATCGCCGCGGCCGCGGTTTCGGTGTCCGGCTGCGGCTCCGACGACGCACCGGCCGCGACAACGACGACGACAACGAGCACCACCAGCACCTTCGCCGACGCCACCGGCGAGGTGCCCACCGATGCGGGCCCCAAGTCCGGTGCGGCCTCCGCGGGTGCGGCGCTCACCGTCAGCGATATCCGGATCGGCCGACAGCCCGGCTTCGACCGCGTGGTCTTCGCTCTCGGTGGCACCGGGGCTCCCGGCTGGCAGGTGGCCTACACCGACCGCGCGGTGCAGGACGGCAGCGGCAAGACCGTCGACGTGGCGGGCCGCGCGATTCTCGAGGTGCGCATTCTCGGCTCCGCGTATCCGTTCGACTCGACCGTCGCCCCGTTCGCCGGGCCCGATCCGGTGACCGACCCGGGCACACCGACCATCACCGGGGTCTACAAGAAGCTGGTCTACGAGGGCGTCACCCAGTCGTTCATCGGCATCGACGCCGATCAGCCGCCCTTCGCTGTCACCACCATGGCCGATCCCCCACGCCTGGTCGTCGACATCGCCACCCCGTAACCCCTACCCCTACCCGGTATCGCGATAGCGATCGCTAGACTGGCCGCCGTGATGGACCAGCATCCGCCCGCGCGAGCACCCGGCATTGCCAGGGCGCTCGCCGTGCTGATGCTGCTGGTCGGAATCGTGGCCATGCACTCCGCGGTATTCGGCACCGCCCACGCGTCCGACAGTGCCCACAGCTCTGCTCCGGAAGTATCGGTGGCACCGCCGGACCACCCACAGCTACCCGCGCCGACCGACTCGACACACCCCATCGCAGCTCCGTCCGACCCACATGCGGGGTGCGGCGCGGCAGGCTGCGATGAGCACGCCGCCGTCCACGCCTGCGTTTTCGTCCTTGCCGCACTCGCCATCGCACTGACCCTGGTCCTGCTCTACCGCCTCGGTGACACCGCCGAGGCCGCCCGGCGCACCCCTCGAATCTGGCGCGGCAGGCGGAGGCGCCCACCACCTTGGACCGTCCTCACCCTTTCCCAACTGGCGATTCTGCGGATCTGACAGGCGCGGCACTTCTCGTGCCTCGCCAGTTTCGACACCTCACCCGAATCCCCAGGAGGATCACCATGTCCATCAGCCGTACCCACGTCCTCGTCGCCGCGGCCGCCACCGTCTTGCTCGCGGCCGGTTGCAGCGACGACAGCACCACCGCCACCCACACCGCCGAGCACTCCACCACCACCACCACGACGACCAGCGCTGCCGCCGGCACCGAATTCAACGATGCCGACGTCAGCTTCCTGCAGATGATGTACCCACACCACGCGCAGGCCGTCGAGATGGCGAAGATGGTGCCGAGCCACACCCAGAACCAGCAGCTCATCGCGCTGGCCGCCCAGGTGGAGAAGGCGCAGGCGCCGGAGATGCAGCAGATCACCGACCTGCTCGCCGGTTTCGGCGAACCCGCGCCGAGCGCGACCGAAGGACACGGCGGGCACGATATGCCCGGCATGATGACCGACGCGCAGATGAGCAGTCTGCAAGCCGCGAACGGCGCCGATTTCGACCGGCAGTGGCTGGAGATGATGATCGCCCACCACGAGGGCGCCGTCGCGATGGCCGAGACCGAGCTGAGCGGCGGCGTGAATCCGCAATCGCGGCAGCTCGCGACGAAGATCATGGCCGACCAAGAGGCTGAGATCGCCACCATGCGCGGCATGCTCGGACAGAACTGATCGGGTGCGGCGCCGGGCACGACACGCCCGGCGCCGCGTCTGAAGTTCGTCAGCGAAATCGCCCCCGCGACCTGACGTCACCCGGAAGTAGCCAGTACGGTCGATATGTTCGGCTCCGGCCCAACCGGTGCCTGCGATCTCGAGGCAGGAGAGAGAAATGCGAGTACTGGAACGGCTGGGACTCGGGACCGCGCTCGCGGCCACCGCGACCGGAGTGATCTTCATCGGCGCCTGCTCCAAGCAGGTACCGGGTACCGCCGAGGTCAATCAGGGCGAGCTAGCCTCGTATACCTCCGAGGTGGCGGCGTCGTCGGCGGCGGCATCGTCGTCGCGGGCGGCGAAGATCGAGGCGGCCAACGACACGGCGTGCGACGGCCTGCGGTCGGCCAACAAGACCTCGGTCACCTCGTTCAACGCCTACATCGCGGCCTCCAACGATCAGGCGCCCGACGCCGATGCCAAGGCCACGGACGCGGTCACCACCCTGCGCAACAGCGCCAAGGATCTCGACCGCAGGATCACCGCCGATGTGATCCCCGATCTGTCGGTGCCGCTGCGTGACTACATCGAGAAGACCAACACCCTCGCCGACACCCTCGAACGCAGGGCGCCCACCGACGAACTCAACGGTGTGATCGACATTTTCAACACGTCCAAAGACATCGCGATCGGGGTGTGCACGCCCTACGGCAGCTGATTCCGCGTAACAAGAACGTGCTCGTTCACGATTCCCCTCCGGACATACCACCTGGAGGGTTTCGTGCAGGGCTATCTGAAATACATTGTAGCAGCGATGATTACCGCAGTGACCCTGATTTCGGGGGCAGGGCTCCCGAGCCCGGCGAAGGCCGACCCGGTCACCGCGAAGCAGTGTGAGGTCACCACCGGCCGCACACCGCAGTCCGCGACACCGGCCGAAGCCGCGCTCGACCCCGGCGTGCTGGCCACCGCGATGGCGCGGGCCACCGATGTCACCCGGTTCAACATCCAGCTGTATCGCAACAACTGCCTGATCGCGACCGGCCCGCGCAACGCCGAATCCGGCGGGGTGGCGTGGAATCTGTGGAGCGGGACCAAGAGCGTCGTCGCGCTCGTCGCCGGGGCGGCCGTCGACGAGGGGCTGCTGCGGATCGACGAGCCGATCGGCCGCTATCTGCCGCCTGGTCTCGGCGACGCCGCGCACCGGGGGATCACCGTACGCAATCTGCTCAACGAGTCCTCCGGCATGGAGGTCGCCGTCGCCGCCGAGGGCGCGACGGGGCTGGCGCAACTCGATCCCAATGTCGTCGCCCAAGCACTCGCGATGCCGATCGAACGCCCGCAGGGCACGATGTTCCGCTACAGCCAGCGCGCGGTCGACCTGCTGGTCTATGTGGTCCAGCAGGCGGTCGGCGAGGATTTCCAGGCCTTCGCCCAGCGAAAGTTGTTCGACCCGTTGGGCATTGCCCGCAGTGACTACTACTGGGCCCGCGACCGCGCCGGAAACACCTACGGCCACGCGCATTTGATCCTGCCGCCGGACGACTTCGCGAAACTCGGTCTGCTCGTGGGTAATCGGGGCCGCTGGAACTCCCAGCAGGTGATCTCCGAGGACTACATGCGCGCGGCGGTATCACCGTCGCCGAGCATGCCCTGCTACGGCTTCCTGTTCGTGATCAACGGCGCACCGTGCCGCCTCGAGTTCCCCGGACTGCCCGACGACGCGGTGAAGATGTCGGGCATGCTGCGCAACGACAGTTTCATCGTGCCCAGCCTCGGCATGGTGCTGAACTGGACCGGCGTGGCCACGGTGGGCAGTTCGACCACCTACACCCACGACGTGATGCGCACACTCGTCTCCGCGTTCCGCGACCAGCAGATCCCTGACCCGGGTCCGTATCGGGAGCGTCCCGATGTGAGCGTCACCGACCCGATGATCGCCCGGCCCGACGCTTTCTTCGGCACCCTCGGCGTCGGCCCGTACGCCTACCCCGGCTGCAACTTCCTCGACTGCCTCGGCGAGACTCCGAAGGCCCCGTTCGCGGATTCGCCACCGGGCTGCGTCATCCTGGGATGCATCGGCACCGACCCACGCACGCCGGGCATCCGCTGAGCCGGGCACAGATCTCTGGGCTCCAGCGCGCCGGTCGCGTATTCTCGAATCAACCGGATAGGACCAGTAGGGACCGGTCGGCCTACCAGGAAAAAGGAGCCACTGGCGATGCCCGCACCGCTGCGCGACAGCGCAGTGCCCAAACACGAACAGCTACGCGCGATTCTGCTGCAGAAGTGCACGCGTGAGCTACAGCCGGGCGATCTGCTGACCAGCGAGCGCAATCTGATGCAGGATTACGGCGTCAGCCGGATCACCGTGCGCGAGGCAGTCGGTCAGCTGGTCAACGAAGGGTATCTGGTCCGGGTTCGCGGCAAGGGCACCTTCGTCGCCCACCGGCCCGTGCAATCGCGGCTGCACCTTGCCTCGTTCACCGAGGAGATGCGCGCGCTCGGCCACCACCCGACCACCCTGGTGCTCGTCGCCGAGGAAGCGATCGCGCCCGAGGCCACCGCCCGCGCACTGCGCCTGCCCCAGGGCGCGCAGGCCTACCATGTGCGCCGATTGCGGCTGGCCGACGAGGATCCGGTCAGCGTCGACGACGCCTGGTTCAACCCCGAACTGGTCCCCGGCCTGATCTCGCACGACCTCACCGGTTCGATCTACCGGACCACGGCCGATCGCTACGGCAGGCCGATCGAACGGGCCGTGCAGACCGTCGACGCGCAGGCGGCCGAGGCCGGTGTCGCGGCCCTGCTCGGCGTCAGGAAGGGCGCTCCCGTCCTGCATTTCGACCGGGTGTCGTTCAGCGCGGAGGTGCCGATCGAGCACACCCAGAGCTGGTACCGCGCCGACCGCTATCGCGTGCAGATGGAAGTGGGCCAGCGGCCGCAGTCCTAGCCGGACCACACCGATCCGGTGTGAAATCAACGTATTTCAGTTACCGTCTGAGTGCTATCACAGCGAAGCGCTCGGAGGTAACACCCATGTCCATCCGTCAATCCACCGCCACCAGGGCGGGCCTGCTGGCCGTGCTCGCCGCGGGAACCCTGCTCGGTGCCGGCGGCACCGCCAACGCGGTCGGCGGCGCCGATTGGGACCTGTTCCCCTCCGGTTCCGTCGAGCTCGGCCCGCCCACCGGTAGTTCGATGGGCTCGGTCGACGTCGGCAGCGGCACCGGCTCGTTCGATGCCGACCTCGGCTCCAGCGCCCCGCGCCCGCCGTCGACGGGCTCGGCCGCGCTGCCGATCTTCGCCCGCTGATCACCCCGGAGCCGCCGTGGCCGACAGGTTCGGCCACGGCAGGCCCCGGCGGCCCGCCTCTTGCGGCACAGCCTGTTTCGAATCGGGAAAACCGGGCATGCGGAGTGTGTGGGTGCCTACCGGTATTCCACAGTCCCGACACCGAACAAGGTGATTTCTGATGATTATTCTCGGCGCAGTTCTTCTCATAGCCGGACTCGTTTTCGGCATCCCCCTCCTCACCACGGTGGGAGTCATCGTCCTAGTGGTCGGAGTCGCGCTGCTATTGGTCGGGAGCACAGGGCGTGCTATCGGTGGCCGACGGCACTACTACTGACCATGCGGAGACTCCGCCGAAATAGAGGACCAGTCATGGCAGGCAGTAGATCTCGCATCCTTTCGATCGTGGTTCTGGTGTGGTTGCTGATCGGCATCGTGGCCGCCGGTCAACGCGGCTATTACACCGAACGCGACCAGAACTGCGCGACTCTCGGCACCATCGCGGTGACGATGATCGCGGGCCCGCTGAACTACGTGGGCGCCAATCCGAAGGTCGATGACTGCGCACTACCTCAGCCGAGCTGACCGATACCGCCGTGGCCGAATATTCGGCCACGGCGGTTAACCCGGCTGCCGCGGCCAGTGCTTTCCGCTGTCGGACAGCGTGGCCGGATCGGTGCTGTGCATCCCGCCCGCACTCGTTCGCACCGGCGCGGATTCCGCTCGGTTCTCGCCGACTTCCACTTCGGCCAACCCCACCACGATCACCAGTCCGGTGACCACCAAGGACACCGTCGCGATCAACGGCAGCAGCAATTGCACCGGCGTGACACCGTCCACCACGGTCATCGATTCACCATGGTGCACGCGCATGGCCGCCATCGCCGTGTAATGCATGCCGCAGACCGCGACACCCATCACCAGCGCGGCGCCCGTCGTCTTCAGCAGGCCGCGCACGTGCAGCATGAACCACAGTGCCGCCGTGGCCGCGACCACCGCCACCACCAGCGACAACGCCATCAGCGCCGGCTGGTATTCGATCACCGCCGTGGTTCGCATCGCCCACATCCCCAGGTAGTGCATGGCGGCCACCCCCAGCCCGGTGATCGCGCCGCCCATCGGCAGTGTCACCCACTCGTTGCCGCCTCCGGTGACGATGGTGAGCCCGATCAGCACCACCACGATCGCGATAACCGCGCTGAGCAGCGTCAACGGCACGTCGTAGCGGATGGGCACCCCGTCGATACTGAACCCGAGCATCGCCGTGAAGTGCATGACCCAGATCGCCGCTCCGCCCAGCGCGACGGCCGCGGCGATGAGCCAGCCGAGTGGCGCGGGCGACGCTTTGGCGTGCACCGCGCACCGTAGCCCCAATATCGAACCGATGAACGACAAGCCGAAGGCCAGCACCGGATTCGTCCAGCCATTGTTGAAGTGCTCGATATGAAGCACGCGCGTTCCCCTGATCTACGCCTTTATATTGGCTAGAGACTAAACCAGATGCGCAGACAGAACATCGCGTCGGTGAATTCGACAGAACTATGTCGGTGCGAAATCCTCACAATGGAGAAATACGGACCGGTCGGAATTCGTGGCGAGTCATTCATTCTGCGAACGCGCACGGATCAAATGGGCCAGCCGATCCAGGGATTCCTGATTGCGGGCCGCGAAGAGCAGGTCCTGGGCCACCCCGGGGATGAGCTGTGCGGGTCCGCGGACAGCGCGTTCGATCATCCGGATCGTGGTGTGCCCCGGCTCTTCCTCGACGAGCGTGAGGGTGATCCACGCCGACCCGACCGACCACAGCCGTGCCTCCAGCTCGAGCCGGTGCGGCGGGTCGAACGCACGCACCTCGGTCGTATCGCTGATCAGCACCGGCCACAGCCCGAATCGGTAGTGGATGCGGCTGCCGACCGCGGGCCAGTCGGGGTCGACCTTGCCGATGTGGGAGGCACCGACCACCCAGCTCGCGTAGAGCCAGCCGTCGGCCAGGGTCGCGAACGCCCTTTCCGGCCGCACCGGCACGGTCACCTGGGCTGTGAGCACGTCTGATTTCCTCGTCCGTCGCGGGAGTCCGGTCACCACAGCTTAATTCGTGTCGGCGCCTGCCGCCGGACGTGTTCGCGACGGCCCGGCGGGCGCGGCACGCCGAACCCGCGACGATGCGGGAAAATTGCTGTCCGCCGTTTCGGCGTGGGATCGTTCCCCTATGTCCACGGAAGAAACACGGCTCGGCGACCCGCCGAGTCCCGCCGACAAGGCGGCCGAACGCACCCTGTTCGGTCACCCCATCGGATTGACCAATCTGTTCGGCGTCGAGCTGTGGGAGCGTTTCTCCTTCTACGGCATGCTCACCATCCTGGGCTACTACCTCTACTACTCCACCACCGAGGGCGGCCTCGGTATCGCGCAGAGCACCGCGCTCGGCATCGTCGGCGCGTACGGCGGCCTGGTGTACCTGTCCACCGTGCTCGGCGGCTGGATTGCCGACCGGGTGCTGGGGATGGAGCGGACGGTCTTCTACGGCGGTGTCGTGGTCGTGGCCGGGCATCTCGCGCTGGCGGTGCTGCCAGGGCTGACCGGCGTCGGGGTCGGTCTGGTGCTCGTCGCGCTCGGCAGCGGCGGCTTGAAGGCGAACGCGTCGTCATTGCTCGGCACCCTCTACGCGCCCACCGACGCGCGCGTCGACGGCGGGTTCACGCTGTTCTATCTCGGCATCAATATCGGCGCGTTCTGCGGCCCGCTGCTGACCGGCCTGTTGCAGCGCGAGTGGGGATTCCACGTTGCCTTCGGTGCCGCGGCGATCGGCATGGCGCTCGGCCTGGCCCAGTATGTGATCTTCCGGCGCAATCTCGGCACCCACGGGCGCGAGGTGCCCAATCCCATCACCCGGCGCGAGCTGGCCCCGGTGCTGATCGGGGTCGCCGTCGCGGCGGTCGTGGTGCTGGTGGCCGTGCTGGCGAAGCTGATCACCCTCGAGAATCTCTCCGACGTCACCACCGGCGTCATCGTGGTCGCCTCGGTCGTGTACTTCGCGGTGATGCTGCGCAGCGCCAAGGTGACGCAGGTCGAGCGGACGAGGGTGGTCGCGTTCATCCCGCTGTTCATCGCCAACGCGGTGTTCTGGTCGCTGTTCCAGCAGATGTTCACCATGCTCGCGGTGTATTCCGACGAGCGCGTCGACTGGCGGATCTTCGGCTGGGAGGCGCCGGCGAGCTGGATCGGTTCGGTCGAGCCGGTGTGGATCATCGCGCTCTCGCCGCTGTTCGCGCTGATGTGGACCAAGCTCGGCAATCGCGCGCCGAGCACGCCGATCAAGTTCGCGCTCGGCGTCATCGGCATGGGCATCGCGTTCTGGTTGTTCGCGCTGCTCAGCGGTTTCGACGGCAAGACCGTGCCGGTGCTCGCGGTATTCGCGATCCTGGGCGGCTTCGCGATCTCGGAACTGCTGCTCTCGCCGATCGGTCTGGCGGTGACCACCCATCTCGCGCCCGCCGCGTTCCGCTCGCAGATGATGGCGCTGTATTTCTTCTCCGTCGGTATCGGCACGTCGATGGCGGGCACGCTCGCCCGCTTCTACAGCCCCGAGAGCGAGACCGCCTACTTCGGGTTCAGCGGTGCCGCGGCCATCGTGGCCGGTCTCGTCGTCGTCGGGTGTGCGCCCTGGATCAAGCGCCGCATGCAAGGCGTGCACTGACCTGATTTCCGGGTAATCCCCGATTACGTTTTCGTAGCAGAAGGAGAAATACCTTGCCGACACCGCAGGACGCTCCAGGCGTGGACCGATCGCCCGGCCGCTGGAGCGGGTTGTTCCGCACCAAATCCGTCGAGCAGTCGATTCTCGATACCGATGATCCCGATTCCAAGCTCCGCAAGGACCTGACCGCCTGGGATCTCACGATCTTCGGCGTCGCCGTTGTCGTCGGCGCGGGCATCTTCACCCTCACCGCGCGCACCGCGGGCAATGTGGCCGGTCCCTCGGTCTCGCTGGCATTCGTTTTCGCGGCGATCGCCTGTGGTCTCACCGCGGTCTGTTATGCGGAATTCGCTTCGACCGTGCCCGTTGCCGGTAGCGCCTATACCTATTCCTATGCCACCTTCGGTGAATTGGTGGCGTGGATCATCGGCTGGGACCTGATCCTGGAATTCGCGCTCGCCGCGTCGGTGGTCGCGAAAGGCTGGTCGCAATATCTCGGCACGGTATTCGGATTCGATTCCGCCACTGTGCAATTAGGATCGGTCACCTTCGACTGGGGCGCGGTGTCACTGCTCGCCGTGCTCGGTGTGCTGCTCGCCGTCGGCACCAAGGTGTCCTCGCGGGTGTCGGCGGTCGCGGTGGCGATCAAGCTCGCCGTCATCGCGCTGGTGCTCGTCCTCGGCATCACCTACTTCAAGGCGTCCAACCTGAGTCCGTACATCCCACCGTCGCAACCTGCCGAGGAAAGCGCCAGCGGACTGCACCAGACGCTGTTCCAATTCATCACCGGCGCTGGTGACACCAACTTCGGCTGGTACGGCCTGCTCGCCGCGGCCAGCATCGTGTTCTTCGCGTTCATCGGTTTCGACGTCGTGGCAACCGCCGCCGAGGAGACCAAGAACCCGCAGAAGGCGGTGCCGCGCGGCATCCTCGGTTCGCTGCTGATCGTCACCGTGCTCTACGTGGCGGTGACGCTGGTGCTCACCGGCATGGTGCCCTACACCGAACTGGCCGGCGAGAATGCCACGCTGGCAACGGCATTCCAGATCCACGGCGTGGACTGGGCCAAGAACGTCATCTCCATCGGTGCGCTGGCCGGCCTCACCACCGTGGTGATGGTGCTGTTCCTCGGGCAGACCCGCGTGCTGTTCGCGATGTCGCGCGACGGGCTGCTGCCCCGTGGGCTCGCCCACACCGGCAAGCGCGGCACGCCGGTGCGGCTGACCGTCATCGTCGGCGTGATCTGCTGCGTGCTCGCCGGTTTCGTCGACTTCGGCACGCTGGAGGAGATGGTGAACATCGGCACGCTGTTCGCCTTCGTCCTGGTCTCGGTCGGCGTCATCGTCTTACGCCGCACCCGCCCCGACCTGCCCCGCGGCTTCCGCGTCCCCCTGGTCCCCCTCGTCCCCATCCTGGCCGTCGCGGCCTGCCTGTGGCTGATGGTGAACCTCTCGGTGGAAACCTGGCTGCGCTTCGTGATCTGGATGGCCATCGGCTTCGCCGTCTACTTCGCCTATGGCCGCCGCCACTCTGTCCTCGGCAAAAAGGCCGCGAGTGCAGACTGACCAGCACCTTCGATGACATGATCGGTCCCGGCGTGGTCCGTTCCGACACGCCGGGCCGACCTTGTCGACCAACAGGATTCCGGTACACCCGTACGATTCGCTACGCTATCCGGGACGCCCCTATAGCCCAATTGGCAGAGGCAGCGGACTTAAAATCCGCACAGTCAGGGTTCGAGTCCCTGTGGGGGCACTCTTTCACCGCAGGTAGGCGCGTTGCGCCGCAGGTCACGGCGCAAATCGGCCGTCGCCACCCCGGCGCCACCCCGGCGCACGGGCGGTTTGGCTGCGTGACGTTCCCGTGCAAGGCGATATTGGATACCTGAGACGGTGCGGTCTAGTGGGAGGCGCTCGGGCCACAGCACGACCCCGACGATCACGGCCAACGGCAGGCCGATCGCTACGGCGAACCCCAGCGTCGTCATCCGTCGGCCATCGTGCCCGCGAGCCCGGTCACCGGAGGCTGTCCGTCGCGCTGTTCGGCTGCGGTGAGCCATGCGGCTACGTTGTCGAGCGACCCGTGGCACACCACCCGGAACGGGCTGTACAACTCCCAGCCGTACGGCGGTTCTAGTGCACGCCGGATTGCCATAGACCGCAGGGCGGCTCGCTCGGTCAGCGCGTCAAGCTGAGGTTTGATCGCGTCGCTCATCAGTCCCCCTGTGGGTCATCGGGTGAATGCGCCCACCGCCGGAGAGCTTTCGCCATCGTCCGCGCAGCTCACTGCGCCCGATGCGCCGCGACATTCCACGGCATCGGCCCGGCGGTGGGGCTGAGAACTACTCTCGGGGACTACCGAGAAATTCACCCGCCCCATACGGTTTACCTATGTTTACCGATGGCGGGGCGGTGACCGGAAGCCTGTTGCGCGAGCTGCGCACAATAGCCGGAATCGGCCTGCGGACGATGGCCGCGCGAACGTGCTTCACCACCGGTTACTTGTCGTTGGTCGAGACTGGGCGCAAGCCGGTAACCCCGGCTGTCCTGGCCGGGTACCGCGCCGTACTGGGCGATCCGACGTTGGGGCTGGCGAACGTGGACCCTGGGCGACTACAGGCCACCGTCACCGATCCGTCCACCGCTGGCAGTTCCAGCCTGGAGGACGTGGCTGTAATCCTTGAGCGCACAAGACATTTGGAGGATGTGGCGGGTGCCGAGTTGGTTGCGCCGGTGATCCGGGGGATGGACGGGATAGCGCGGGCACTGGCCGCCGAGCGCGTAGGTGGCAGCGCGGCGGCGTGCATGGCATCGGAGGTAGCGCGGTATCGGGGGTGGCTGGAGCACGCTATCGGTAGCCCGCACGTGTCCAACCGCGCCCTGGAGGATGCGGCCAAGTTGGCGGAGGTGGCCGGGGACCGTTCCCAGCTTGCGCATTCCTACAGCTTCCGCGCGTACACCGCGCGCCACCAGGGCGACACCGCGCGGGCGATCGCACTCACCGACGCCGCTATTGGCGTGGACGGTGCCCATCCGATTCTCGGCGTGTACGACCGGTACCAGCGCGCGGAACTCCTCGCCGTGCGCAAGGAATCACGCCAAGCCGGTAAGGCGCTCGCGGCGGCCGACAAAGCTGCCGAGGCCGCCGATGGCATTGAGCTGCCGAGTTTCGGCTACTGGTACACCGCCGGGTTCTGGGGCGTTCAGCGCGGCATCGTGCTGGCGCTGCTCGGGCGCAAGGCCGATGCCATTACCGAGGCCACCCAGGGCGTTGCCGCGATGCCCGCCGCGCACCAGTCCGCCGGATGGCTGGCGTCAATGCTGGTGCAGATCGACCCGGAGATGAACACGGGTGCGAACCCAGCTACCCCGACCGACGGCCAAACAGCTGCACCACATTCGACGGAACCTCCAGAGCAGGCGTAACCACAGCTGGGGCGGGTGGTTCGGGCAGTAGATTGGCCGCGCCACCGTCCTCTTCGGGAATCCAGTCGCCGTAGGTGTTCAGGGTGAGAGTGAACGTGCTGTGCCCCAGCCACTTGGACACCTGCATAAAGTGCGTACCGGCCATCAGCTGCATCACCGCGAAGGTATGCCGCAGGTCGTGCAGGCGTACGCCGCGTGTGGGAGCGGTGGTTTCGGTAGCGGGCGCACTGGCGGGCAGCCCTACGGCGAGTAGCGCGGGCTTGAAGATCGTGTCGTAGAAGGTGCCCATCGCCATCGGCTGCGACCAGTCGAACGGCACCGCGACACGCTGGCCTGATAGGCGCAACCTTCCGCAGTTCTGGCGGCTGGGCCACAGTGGTGCAGTGGGCTCCGCGGAGCGCGGGTGCCATACGGCGCGGTCTGCATCGTCGCCGAACAGATAGGCGTGCATCCGTGCAGCCAGCCAGGGCGGGAGCGCCACAGGACACTTGCTGCACTCGAAATCATGGCTTGATGGGCCTCGGGCAGGCGACGGCGTGACCTGACCCCGCTGATTCGGTCCGGCCGGCGACAAGGTGGCGATCAGCCACACCTTGGGTTTCTGGTGTGGAGCGCCGCTCCGGACGATGGTTTACCTATGAGTGGCATGAAATCGATCGCCGAGGCGTGGCGGGAGAAGTTCCGGGCCCGCAGCCGGACCAGAGTCATCTTGGCTTGCGGAGTGCTCCTCGCGGGACTGAGCACGGCTGCCGTAGTCATCGTCATTCCCCGACTCGCGTCGGCGATGTCCGGCATGGATGTCTCGACCGTGCTGATCTGGCTGGCAATTCCGGTCTTCATCGTCGCCGTTGCGGCGGAGTTCATGTATCTCGAGCGTCACGGCAAACCGTACGACTACCGTGACTCAGCTACCTCCATCGCCGCCGGTCTGGGGTACCAGCTCCTCAACATTCCATGGGCGCTGGCGGAACTCGCGATCTTCGCGTCTGTTTCTTCGCTCGTGCCGTGGCACCTCGAGGGTTGGGTTGCGTGGGCCGTCGCACTTATCGGGGTCGACTTTGCCTACTACTGGTTTCACCGCGCGCACCACGAAATCCGGGTGTTCTGGTCGGTCCACGTCGTGCACCACTCGAGCGAGAGCTTCAACCTCACCACGGCACTACGTACGCCTTGGCTGGTTGTCACGTCCCTGCCGTTCCTCGCACCACTGGCACTGTCGGGAATCGATGGCAAGATCATCGCCGCCGCCTACGCGATCAACCTGCTGTACCAGTTCGGCATCCACACCGAGGCCATCGACAAACTCTGGGCGCCTATCGAATTCGTGTTCAACACGCCGAGCCACCACCGCGTGCACCACGGCTCCAACACTGAATACCTCGACCGCAACTACGGTGGTGTGCTCATCATCTGGGACCGCATCTTCGGCTCCTTCGAGCGGGAGGGCGAGCGGGCGATCTACGGCCTCACCAAGAACGTCGACACCTACAACATCGCAAAGATCAACGCCCGCGAGATAGTCGCGATCTGGCAGGACGTCAAGAACGCTGCGAAATTCTCGCACAAGCTCGGCTTCCTATTCCGAGGTCCAGGTTGGCAGCCACAGCCGAACTGATGCCCGGCGAAGTTCGAGTAGTCGACTACTCTACGGCGCGGCTACGTCGGATTCTATTCTGAACTCGGTTCTAGACGCATTCGCAGGCGATTCACGCTGGTGCTGCGCTACCCCAGCGTGACCGGGTGTTTTGTGGCGCAATCCGGATCGAGTGTTGGGCATGAACGACGATTTCTGGGACGATCTTCTCGCGCATATCCGGCAGCGGGTTCTGGTGCCGGTTGTGGGACCCGGCGTGACCAGGGTCGATATCGGGAATGCCGATCAGACGTTCACCACGCTCATCGGTCAACGCCTTGCTGAACGCTGGAACCTCTCCGTGCCGCCCGGCATGACCACCATGGACGAAGCGGTGGCGGCGTTTGTGCGCGAGCGCGGTCAAGACGAGATAGAGCGGTTGTATCGCGTCATCAACGACATCATCGTGGAGGTCGATCCAGAGCCCGGTGATGCGCTTCGCAACCTCGCCGCGATCGATGACCTGCGCTTGTTCGTTAGCACGACGCCCGACCGGGTGCTTGCGAAGGCAGTGAACACGGTCCGCTTCCAGGGAAGGCCGGGCGCAAGAGAGATCTCGTTCTCGCCCAATCAATCCACCAGCGAACAGTCGCGAAATGCCCAACCGGCCACGGCCGCCGATACCGTCGTGCTGAATTTGTACGGTCAAGCCGCCTCCACGCCTCAGTATGCGATCCATGAGGAGGACCGGCTGGAGTGGCTGCACGCATTACTCAGCGAAAAGGCCAGCCTTCCCGACTGGGTCAGTTATCAGCTGAAGGAGCATCCGCTACTCTTCATCGGCTGCGAGATCCCCGACTGGCTCGGACGGTTCCTCTTGCGGATGTCCAGCAGTACTCGGTTGTCGCTGGAACGTATTCCGTTCTTCCTGGCCGGCTGCTCGACGTCACGAGAACCTTCCCTTTCGAGTTTTTTCGCAACGTACTGCCGGAAGACGCTGGTCCAGCAACTGGACATCGAACCAGCGGCGTTTGTCGCGGAATTGCGAGCGCGCCGGCAGCAGCAGACTGCTCCGAGGCGGCACGATGTGGTTGGCGCCGCCGATCTATCGCGTCCGGACGCACCGACGATCTTCATCAGCTACATGCGGGAGGACGCGGACGCGGCCCGACGGGTGTGCGATGCCATCTCGAATCTGGGCGGGGACGTGTGGCTCGACGAGCGGCGACTCAGCCCAGGAGATGCCTGGGAACACGAGATCCTGAGCAGTATCCGCCGAACTGTCCGTCTGTTCGTCCCGATCATCTCCGCGAACACCGAGCATGCGGAAGAAGGCTACGTTTTCAAAGAATGGTACGAGGCGGCAGATCGTGCACGCTCAATCCCGAGCCGCCGCTTCATCGTGCCCGTGGTTATCGACGACAACTACGATCAGAACCCGAGCCGATACCGGCAGATGCCAGATTGCTTCGGGCGCTTGCACTTCGGTAGAGCACCCGGAGGCGAGCCGGACGCGGGGCTCATCGCCATGCTGCAGGATGAAATCCGTGCGATGCGGCGGGCAGCGGCATGACTCTCGTAACGAAAGCCAGGCAACTCGACAGCGAGAATCCGTGGCCGGGGCTGGAGTCGTTCGACGAAAACGGGCAGGCGTTCTTCTTCGGGCGCGACCGTGAAGCAGAGTCGTTGCTGAACCACGTGCGCGATGCTCCGGTCACGATCTTGTACGGGCGGTCCGGCCTCGGGAAGACGTCGCTGCTGCGGGCCGGCCTTTTTCCCGCACTTCGCGACGAGAACTTCCTGCCGATCTACATACGCTTGGATCTCGCACTGGATGCGACGGCGCTGTCTCGCCAGCTACACCGTTCGGTGCACCACTCGATCCGGGCTGCCGCACCCGATGCGATATTGCCCGCCGACGACGAATCGCTCTGGGAGTACCTGCATCGCAAGGACTTCGAACTCTGGAGTGCGCAGAACTACCCGCTCACGCCGGTGATCGTTCTCGACCAGTTCGAGGAGCTCTTCACCCTCGGTGAGCGCGTTCCAGATCTCGTCCGGGAATTCATGCATGACCTCGGCGACCTTGCCGAGAACCGGATTTCCGACGATGTGGCGGCACGGATCGACAACGATGAGGCCGAGGCCGGTCGGTTCCAGCTGCGGTCGCAGAATTTCAAGCTGCTGATCACGTTGCGGGAGGACTTTCTTCCCAACCTCGAGGAATGGTGCCCGCTCATTCCCGCGCTGGGACGTTCGCGGATGCGGCTGCTTCCCTTCAGAGCCGACGCGGCGTTCGATGCGGTCCACAAGCCGGCCGAGCACATGATCACCGATGCTCTCGCGCGCCGGGTGGTGAGCATCATCGCCGGCGAGGACCTCCACCTCGGCCGAGCTGCCTCGTGGGTCGACGTCGATGACGACCTCGCGGCATCGGAGGTGGAGCCTGCGCTGCTGAGCCTGTTCTGCCGTGAGCTCAACCAAGAGCGGAAGCGACGCGGTCAGGCGCACTTCGACGAGCAGCTGGTCGAGGACGCCAAGCGCGACATTCTGTCGAACTACTACGTGTCGTGCGTGCGTGATCTGTCGCCGCGAGTCGCGGAGTTCATCGAGTCCGAACTGATCACCGAGAAGGGGTTTCGCGACAGCTTCGCCCGTGAGGACGCGGTGCCATCACGGCTGACCGACGACGAACTCGCTCGGCTGATCGGCTCGCGCCTGGTGCGGCTCGAGGAATACCACGGCGCGCAACGGATCGAACTGACACATGATGTGCTCACGGGCGTCGTGCGCGAACACCGCGACCGGCGACGCTCAGAAGAGAAGCGCGCGGCGCAGGCGGCCGATGCCGAACGGGAGAAGCAAGCCCTGTTGGACGCTGCCACCCAGCGTGAGGCCGAACTCGACGGTGAGCGGCGGGCGGGACGGCGGCTCAGGCGGTTATCAGCTGTCCTGGCACTGGTGTGCGTCGTATCGGTCGTGCTGGCTGTCGTGGCCGCGATCAATTGGCGGTCTGCCGCCGACGCCCGCAACGATGCCGCTGCCCGCAACAAAGAGGCGCTCGCCGGGCGCCTGACCTCGCAGGCGCAGGCGATTCTGTCCGGCGGCCAGCCCGGCAGCGAGTTGGAGGCACTCGACAAACTGCTTGCAGCACAGCAAATCTCGACGAATCCTGACCTCGGCGCATTGGTAGCAACGTTGCGGAACGAGGCGCGTTTGCACAAGATCATCGACCTGGCTACGCAGGGCGGTGTGCTCAGTGCCGACGGTCGGCGGATCGTCGCGCGCGCACCGTCCGGAATCAAGCTGGTCGACACGGATACGGGGAAGCCGCTCGGAGAGCCGTTCGTTGCCGACGGCACACTCGAGGCCGTAAGCCCGGACGGGCGGTATCTCGCATTGAGTGACCGGGACGCCGTCATTCGGGTCTGGGACTCGGCCACGGGTAAGCCGATCGGGCCGCCTGTGACGGGCGGCAAAGGCCGGCTGCAAGCCGCTGTCATCAGCCCGGATGGTAACCGGGTCGCCGCAAGCTACGCGGATCACGCAAGTTTGTGGGACGCCCGGACCGGGCAGCAGATAGCGCCCTCGCTGGGTGGGCCCGACACACAGGTGCGGGCTCTGGCGTTCAGCCCGGATGGGAACCGCCTGGCTTCCGCAGGTTTCAAGGGGTCTGTAAAGCTCTGGGATGCCCAAAGCGGCGCGACACTCGGCGAAACAGCACCTACCGACGGCCCGCGCCTCGCCGGCAGCGAAGCGATATCGAGTCTGAGCTTCAGTCCCGACGGACACTTCATCGCCGCCGGCGGCAACACCTTCGGCCTCGGTACATTGTTGAGCGAAGGCACACCGTTGCGGATCTGGAACGCCGATACCGGCGCCAAAGTCGAAAACCCGGTAACCGGCAATTTCGGCGACATCGTATCGGTGGCATTCAGCCCGGACGGGGGCCGGATCGTCACAGGTGGCAGCGACAAAACCGTACGACTGTGGGACCCGAACACCGGTCAGCCGGTCGGCAATCCGCTCGGTCTCAATGCAGTCGTCCAGTCCGTCGCCTTCACTCCTGACGGCAATCGAATCGTTGCGGTAGCCGAAGACACCGCCCAGGTATTCCACGCCGATCCCGATGCCGCGTTGACCACCGAGGTAGGCGGCAGCAAAGCGGTTGAGCTGACGACGGTGGAAACCAGGCACGGGGTGGACAACCGAACGGATCGCCCGCGAATCGTGGTCCTTCGTGACGGTGCGCTGCGACGGTTGGACGCCGACACCGGTGAACAGGTTGGGGCCGTGATCGTTTCCGAGGCACTCCGAGGAGGCATGCAGATCTCTTTCAGCCCGGATGAACGCTGGCTCGCGGTTGTGGGCCGAGACAACGATATCCGTGTCCTGGATGCAGCAAATGGGCGGCAGCGCGGCGCGCCGATCAAAGGGCACAACGACACATTGAATGCGGTGAAGTTCAGTCCGGATGGGAAGACACTCGCAACTGGAAGCAGTGACAACACGATCCGGCTCTGGGACTGGACAGAGGGGCGGAAGGTCGGCGAACCGTTGACAGGTCACAAATATGGCGTGAAGGAAATTGCGTTCAGCGAGGACGGCCGTCGTCTGTATTCCCTCAGCAGCGATTCCGTCCGGATCTGGGATACCTCAACGAGGCAACCGGTCGGCAAGACAATCGAGGGCTCCTTCACGACCATGACACTCAGTCATGACGGCCGGCGCATCGCGGTCGCAGACGACGAGGCGATCCGCCAATGGGACGCCGAAAGCGGCGACGCCGTCGGAGAGCCTTTCGAAGGTCACGACAAGTCCGTCGATTCCGCCGGCTACAGCCCCGACGGCAGGTACCTCGTCTCCGCCTCGACAGACCACACGCTGCGTTTCTGGGACGCCCACACCGGACTTCAGATCGGCCAACCGATCGACACCGCCCCGGTCGGCTTGACCCCAATTATTGAATTCAGCAAGGACGGACGTCGCGTTTTCATTGTTGCCACGGGGCTCTCCTTGGACGGCAAGCCTCCGTTTGTGGGCGGCGGGATCTGGCAGCTTCCGGCGCCCGCCGCGTGGAGGGACGAGCTCTGCGACAAACTCACCTCGAATCCAAGCGACGAGCAATGGAAGAACTGGGTTTCGAACGACATTCCGAACTCCGAACTGTGCTAGGGCAAACCCCAGCCATGATCCGTTGTGTCACACCGAGACTGCTGGTTCAGATGCGAGGGACGGAGTGGTCGAGCAGGCGTAGTACGGGGTCGATGCAGGCGGGAGCGTCGGCGAGGGCGTGGCTGGTGAATTCGATGATGGCCAGTTCGTGACGGACGACGTAGTCGAAAAACTGTGCCTCGGGGGAGTTTTCGTAGTGGCGGGCAAGGCGATGAAAGGCGGGGAGGTAACGGGTGGTTGTTTCGCGGACCGCGCGTAGTTGCAGCCCGTAGGGCAACAGGTGCAATCCGCTGCCACCGATGCGGCCGACGGTGCCGGCCATGGCATTGGTCGATGGAATAGCCGGCTGGGCGCGTTCGAGGAAGGCGCTGACGCCCGCCTGGGTTCGAATCTCCAACTCGTGCAAGGCTTGCCAGGCGGCGCGGCGGCGGGAGGACGAGGCGTGGTCGGCAGCGGCGGCGAAGAAGGACGAGCCGAGATCTTCCGATTCGACGAGACGGTGTAGATCGGCGGCGATGCCTGCGGGGATCGTGGTCATGAGTTCACCTGGCTTCTGTTTCGGCGGAGAGGAATTCGGCGACGAGCCGATTGAATTCGTTGGGCTGTTCGAGCATCGGCAGGTGCCCGGCACCGGGAAGGATTTCCACCTGCTGTACCGCCGGGTTGTCGGCGGCGAAGCCTCGCAGGTCGGCAGCGGGGGCGATCCGGTCGAGCTCGCCGCCGATCAGCAGTGTCGGACGGGTGAGCCTCAACGCGGCGGTGAAGTCGTAACCGAAGCCCTGTCGCAACGTCGACAGGGTGCCAGGACCGCCCACACCGGCGAGGAAGTGGCCGAACATCTCCTCGGAGATGTCTTCCGGCCGTGGAACATACGGTGCCAGCGCCAGTTTTCGCGCCCAGGGGATTCGAACGATCAGTGCCTGGATCGAGGACGGCAGCGGCAGCCCCGCAGTCGCCGCTTCGATCAGGAAACTCACCAGCCCGGGGTCGCGGCGCAGTGTGGTGATCGGCGCGTCGAACAGTGCCAGCACCGAGGTGATCGGGCCACCGGCCAAAACGATTCGGTCCACCGTGTGGGGAAGTCCGGCCGCGACCTCGCACGCCACCAAAGTGCCCATCGAATGCCCGACCACATCGATCCGCTCGACCTCGCACCGTTGCCGTAGTGCGTCGATCACCGCCACGGCGTTGCCGATGGTCGATACCTGCGGTTTCTCGGAATCGCCGAATCCTGGCAGGTCGATCGCGAGGACCCGGTGCGTGCGTGCCAGCGCCGGGATTGTTGCGGCCCAGTGCCGCCAGCACCCGCCCAGTCCATGGACGAGGACGCACACGCGTTCGCCGGCACCAGCTTGCACGTAAGCGACTCGGCGCCCGCCCACGACGAGGTCGTGCCGCTGCGGCTTCGGTCGGCTCACGGATCCGACGCTGACTGTGGAGTTTCCGCCCACCCTGGCTCCCGCCTCGCGCTGTCGGTGGTTCGGAGTTCGCCCCATCGACCTGAATGTCACTTTCTGACTGAAAGTGACTTTCAGAGAGTAGCGCCGCTTGGGGAGGTTCTGCAAGTCACTGTCAGTCGTCGGCAATGGGCTCGCGTATCGTTTCGGGGTGCCCGATCCCATCCGTCGACCACCAGCGCCCCTGCTCGAGCGCCGCAAGATTCAGGCAATGCTGGAAATCCAGGACGTCGCCTTGGGATTGTTCGAGTCCGACGGCTACCGCAAGGTGTCGGTCGAGCAGGTCGCCGCCGCGGCCGGGGTCTCGGCGAGCACGATCTACCGATACTTCGGCACCAAGGAACAACTGGTTGTCTGGGACCACGTCGACACCCAAGCCCTTACCCTGCTGACCGCAGGCACCGGTGTCGTCACGCCGGCCGAGTTACTGGCCGCGGTAGCCGCCGTCGCGCCGATGGTCATTGCGGCCCTTGCGGATTCGGGTGAAGAGCCACGTATCCGGCGCCGAGTCCGGCTGATGACGTCTGAACCCGAAGTCCGCACCGGTGAGCTGCAACAGATCCACAGCCTGGAACACCAGATCCAGCACCTGCTGACCCAGCGGCTCGGGCGCGACGAAATCGACCTGACCATCCGCTACGCCGCCGCCCAGGCCGCCTGGGGGTACCTCGCCGCCGTCGACCACTGGGCCGCAACCGAATTCACCGAACCCCTGGCCGATGTTCTCCAGCGCACCACCGATCTGATGGTCGAAGCTGTCGGCACCGTACTGAACACCGCCGGCTGACCACTACACCGCCGGCCGATCCTCAGACGCCCCGAGCTTTGCTCGGGGCAGCGGTCCTCGAACAAGCGTGGTCGAGGCCGCCGACGACCAGTTCGGTGGCCGGCGCGGCGACAAGCCTTCTACGGTCCGGTGCGACTAGCGACTCGGCCGAATCACCGTGCGCAGATCGACAACGGTGCCGGACAGGCCGGAATGGACCTGTACCTCGGTCATCAATGCGCGCATGAGCTCGAGCCCGCGACCGCGGTGAGCCGCGGGCGCGGATGGCGAGTGCTTCCAGCTGCCGTCGTCGGACACGGTGATCAACAGATCGTCGCCGGTCACGCTCGCGACTACTCGGACAACGCCCGCGCTGCCGTCCCGGTGGCTGTGCTCGACGGCGTTGGCGCACGCTTCCCCTACCGCGAGCAATACATCGCCTGCGTGCTCCGCGTCGACCGCGCATCGGTCCAGCCACGCCTGCATGGCGTGCCGTGCGGGTGCGAGCCCGGCGGCCTCCGCGGGAAAGGTCAACTCGAGCGGAGGCTGCGGATGATCCGTCTGTACACGTGCTCGGCCGTTGCCGTCGTCCTCTGGGATCATGTCATCTCCGCCGGTTGTGTTCGGCCCACCCCGTTATTCCGGCGGACAGTGTTGCCTGCTCGTTCAGTTCACTGCGGTCATACCCGCTATCCGCCGCACTATGTACCGACCGGGGATCCCACATTACCGAGCCCCGGCGCCCCTACTGGCGAGGCAGTCGCACGACCTGTACGAAGAAGTCGTCGATCTGTTTGATGGCGGAGACGAATTGCTCGAGATCCACCGGCTTCGTCACATACGCGTTCGCGTGCAGTTTGTAGCTGCGCAAGATGTCTTCCTCTGCCGCCGACGTGGTCAGGACGACCACCGGAATAAGGGCGAGCTCCGGATCGGCTTTGATTTTTGCCAGCACCTGGCGACCGTCGTACCGGGGAAGATTGAGGTCGAGCAGGATCAGGTCCGGTCGCGGCGCGTCGGCGTATCCATCCACGCGGTACAGGAAATCGAGCGCTTCCTGACCATCGCGGGCGACATGAAGCGTATTTCCTATCTTGTTGTCCTCGAACGCTTCTCGCGTCATGAGCTCGTCTCCGGGATCGTCCTCGACGAGAAGGATGTCTATGGGCTTTCCGGGAACGGTCACGACGGGACTCCTTGGTATTCGTTGCCGACGGGGATGGTTTCGACGATGTGGACGGGATCGGGTGCGGTCAGGGTGAAGCAGAATCGAGTGCCGTCGACATAGGACGGATCTATCCAGATTCGGCCGCCGTGATGTTCGACGATCTTTTTGCTGATCGCCAATCCGATGCCGGTTCCGCCGTATTCCTCTCGATTGTGCAGGCGCTGGAATATCACAAAGACTTTCTCGGCGAATTCCGGCGCGATACCGATACCGTTGTCGGCAACCGAAAAGATCCAACCGCCTTCGGCTTCTGCCGGTTCACAATCGATCGTCACCTGCGGCGCGGTTCCGGACTTGTGAAATTTGACGGCATTGGCGATCAAGTTCTGCCACAGCATGGTCAGCAATGTGGGATCACCGACGAGCTCGGGCAACGGCTGGCGACGTTCGATGCGGGCGTCGCTTTCCCCGAGCGATTCCGCGAGATTGGCCAACGCCAGGTCCAGGCTCTTGTCCACGCTGGTGATACCCGCGGTGCCACTGTCGCGGCCGACGCGGGAGAACGTGAGGAGGTCGTTGATCAGCACCTGCATCCGTTTGGCACCGTCGACAGCGAAATCGATGTATTGCTTTCCACGATCGTCGAGCTTGTCGCCGTAGCGCTTCTCCAGCAACTGACAGAACGAGGCAACCTTGCGCAGCGGTTCCTGCAGGTCATGCGACGCCACATAGGCGAACTGCTCCAGCTCGGCGTTGGATCGACGCAATTCGTCGGTCTGTGCGGCGAGCTCCGCCGCCTGCTGTGCCAGCAACGTTTCCTGCGCTCTCGCGGCGTCCAGCTCGGTCACGATCCGGCGGCGCATATCGTCGACCGCCTCGGCGACGGCCGCTATGTCGGCGGGGCCGTTGACATCGATGTGATGCCCGAACTCGCCGGCCGCGACCCGGTAGGAGGCTTGATGCAAGACGTTGAGCGGTCGCGCGACCAGCCGATGAACCAGCACCGCCAAAACCAGCGCCGTCAGTAAGAAGGCCAGCACCATGCCGGAGAGCACGCCGTTGCGCACGACGCGCGTATGCGCCAGCTCGGCCCGATCCGCTTCGATCGCGTCGGCGAGGCCGGCGTCGAGGACATCGAAGCGGGCCCGCAGATCGTCGAAGATGACCTTGCCCTGGTTGCTGACCTCGTCGGTGACCAGCGCGCCCATGGAGTTCGGCGGCAAGGTGGCGATCAGTGGCTCAGCGTGCTCGGCGCGCCACTGCTGGGCGATCTGCTGAATCTTCGTCAGATCGGCGAGCAGCGGCTCACGGTCGGAGAGAAGCTCTCGCAGGTGCGCGATAACTTGCGCTTCCTCATCCTTGCCCTGACCGTAGGGTTCGAGGAACTGCGGGTCGGCGGTCATCGCGTACCCGCGCAGACCGGTTTCCTGATTGATCAGCGTGCCCTGCAATCGGTATACCTGGGCCGCCGCGGGTTCAGTACTGTCCAGCAAGCGGTCGGTGGCATCGATCGTCCGGGTGATCACCCGTGCCCCGGTGACCGCGCCGACCAGCACCACCAGAATCATCAGCGAAAGCACCAGCCGAAACCACGCCTGCACGGTGAGGCGGCCGATGAATCCGCCCGTACGCGTCATTGTTCGCATCGGCTACTGCGCTCCCTCTCGACTCCACTGCAAATACACGACCGCGATGTCGTCGTCCAGGCCACCGGCGGCTTCCGCCTCGGCCTCCACCCTGCCGATCAGCGCGTCGACGAACTCGGCGGGCCGCTGCGCGCGCACACTTCTGGCAGTTGCCAGCAAGCCGTCCTCGCCCAAACGCTCGCGGGACGCCCCGCTGAACCCTTCGAACAGACCATCCGTGAACAGCACGATGCCCACGTCGGCGGGCAGGCTCATCTCGTGCACCGGCCACTCGGCCCGTCCCGGCAGAAATCCGAGTGCGGGACCACCGGGCACCTCCACCCAATCCACACCGGCCGTCGATCGGATCAACATCCCCGGATGACCCGCACGCGTCACCCGCACCCGCTGCTGCGCGGGTTCCAATTCCAGGACGGTCACCGTCGCGAACGTCTGCTTGCCGATCCGCTCGGCCAGCAGCATTTGTTCGAGCAGCTGCAACTGCCGGGCGCCGGTGATACCGCTCAGAACCAGGGTGCGCCAGGCCAACCGCAGCGCCACACCGATCGCCGCCTCGTCCGGCCCGTGCCCGGCGACATCACCGATCAGGGTGTGCACCATGCCGTCTGCGTCTTGGACGACGTCGTAGAAATCGCCACCGAGCAACGAATGGGCGCGGCCCGGCCGATAGCGGGTGACCACGTCGACCGGATTCGATCCACGCATCAGCGGTGTCGGCAGCAGTCCGCGCTCGAGACGAGCATTCTCCTGGGCGCGCATATCGCTGGCCCGCAGCGCGGCGGCGGTGCGCTCTGCTTGCTTGCGATGCACCGCGTATCGGACCGCACGACCGAACAATTCCGGACCGACGCGCCCTTTGACGAGGTAGTCCTGAGCGCCTGCCGCGACCGCGACCAGGCCGGTGTGTTCCTCATCCAAGCCGGTCATCACCACGACGGCGACCTGATCCGCGTAGTCACGGATTCGCGCGAGCGCCTCGAGGCCTTGCGCGTCGGGCAGATGCAGGTCCAGCAGCACGCAGTCGGGCAAGCCGGCGGCCAGGTGATGACCGGCCTCCGCCAGTGATCGAACCCAGTGCAGGTTCACACCGAGTGGACCGTCGGCGACCAGCTCCTCCACCAGCAGTGCGTCACCGGCATCGTCTTCGACCAGCAATACCGACAGTGGACGTCGATCGGCGCTGTCGGCAGCGGCATCCAGGTGACCGTCGGTCAGCTCACGCAGTCCATCCAAGATTCCGGCGCCCTTCTCATCCGCACTGCTTCGGCACCGGTCTCCGGTCATCAGCCGAACCGGCTGACGCCACGATCGTTGACAGTGCCGGAGCACGAGGATCGTATCCGACCATCGGAAGGGCTGCGGACTGGTCACGAATGTATCCAGCGCACGCTACCGTGAGCGTGATCAGGTGGTTACAGCGGAAGAGATGTGTATGGGCAACGACGCACGACAGTCACCGTCCTCGACGAAGTCGACGACCACCTGCGTGCGGGTGCACGCCGAGTTCGAACAACTCGCCATGCTGCGGGCCATCACCGAAACCATCGCCATGATGGCCGATTTCGGGCTGGACGAAGTCACCGATATCCGCCTGGCGCTCGACGAAGTCGCCAGCGTGCTGATCGCGGCGGCAGTACCTGATTCGGACCTCGACTGCGCGTTCGTCTACAGCGACGGCGTGATGAATGTGCGGGTGGGCGCGAACGTCACCACCGACACTGTGCCCGAAGACGGCAGTTTCGGGTGGCACATCGTCGCGACACTCACCGCGTCGGTGGCGGTGAACCAGGAACCGTTCGACGCCACTGTCGAGGGTTACCCCACCGTCATCGATTTCAGCTGGGAACGCCCGCGTGACGAGCAGTAATTCCAGGCCGACGCGCGACTGGAAACAGCGCTCCCGCAACAGCTACGACGATATCGAGCCGCTGTTCGCGGAGCTGGCCGCGCTGGCCGAGGGCGATCCGGCCCGGGACCGGCTCAGAGAGGATCTGATCGGCCGCTGTCTCCCGCTCGCCGAACACATCGCGCGCAAGTTCAGCGGTCGTGGCGAGAATTTCGACGACCTGCTGCAGATCGCTCGCGTCGGGATGGTGGCGGCCGTGGACCGGTTCGACCCAGGACACGGCACCCCGTTCGTGCCGTTCGCGGTGCCGACGATCATGGGCGAGGTGCGCAGGCATTTCCGTGACTACACCTGGGCGGTGCGAGTTCCACGTCGGCTCAAGGAGATCCAGTCGTCACTGGGCCCAGCAGTGGAGCGGCTGACGCACGAACTGGGACGGGTACCCCGCCCCAGCGAGATCGCTGCCCATCTCGATGTCGATATCGCCGAGGTGACGCAGGCGATGGTCGCTCGTAACGCCTACCAGACATCGTCCATCGATGCCGGCGTCGAAACCAGCGAAGGCGGGACACCGCCGATAGCCGAGACCCTTGGCACCGATGATCCGGATTTCGGCCACGTCGAGGACTATCTCACGGTCGCACCGCTGATCGCGTCGCTGCCGGAACGCGAGCGGCGTGTGCTGGTGATGCGGTTCGTCCACTCGATGACCCAGGCGGAGATCGGCGAGCAGCTCGGCTGCTCGCAGATGCAGGTCTCACGCCTGTTGACGAAAACGTTGAAAACCCTGCGGCAAAGGGCTTCACTCGACTGACCGTCGGCCATGGAGCAGCGGCCGGCCTCGTGGTCCGAACGAGTGCGCTAAATTGACCCGGCAGAACGGTCATTTCGCCTACCCGGGCGGATGTCCATATCGGGCAGGTGGAGCCCGCCTGCCTGTCCACGAAGCGGAAGTAGACGTAAATGACGGCTGAAGGTATTTCCACCACAGCGCAGGTACGAGTAGAGACCCTACCGGCAGCGTCGGTCGTGACCGTCGAAGGCGAAGTCGATATGGCCACGGCACCGTTGGTCCAGTCGGGGGTCGACGAGGCGCTCGACACCGGAGCGCGGGTTCTGATCGTTGACCTCTCTCAGGTCAAGTTCTTCGGCTCCGCGGGCTTGAGCGTGTTGCTCACCGCAGCGGAGAAACTGCCCGAGAGCGGTCTGCGGGTGGTGGCGTCCGCCGCGGTTCGCCGCCCGATCGAGATCACCGGACTGGACAAGCTGCTGACCATCTTCGACACCGTAGAGCAGGCAATGGATTCGAGCGTCTGAACCGACGCTCGCAACCGGCCGGGAGGGGTCAGGCCGTCGGCCTGACCCGGTCACCCATCGGCAGTCCTGTAACCATCTTCTTCAACTCAGATCTCCCCTGGTCTGGATGAATTCGCCCTTGGTGGCCTTGACACCCCCGGCGGTAGCTCAGCTCGCACGGCACGGCCCCACGTCGAGTCGGGGTTCGATTCTCTGTAGTGGCACTATGTTGCTGCGGGACGCGGCCGCGATGACGTGGGCGCACGGATTCTTCGACAGCTCTAACGCAGCGAAGGGATCGTCATGCATTCGGTTGTGGCCTTGATCGTCCGGATGGGTTGTGTGCTGGCCATGATTTCGGCGGCGGTGGGGTTTGCCGCACCGGCCTCCGCGGACCCGCCGGATTCGGCGCTGTGCGCGTGGCGGTTCATGTCCAACAGCACCGTGCTGAATGTGGCTTTCCCCGACGCGAACTCGACGTATTGGATGATGCCCTACGCGCTGGGGCCGGGTGACTCGATCGAGCTGTCCGGTAGCTATCCGGCGGCCCGGTATTTCTCGCTGAACACCTACGGGACCGACCTCGACACGGTGGACACGTTGCGCGACAACCAGATCGTCGCCGACCCGGGCAGTGCCAACCCGTACGTCGACGCGGGCGCCGCAGCACTGTCCGCGTCGCAACAGCGTTGGCACGCCAAGCTGGTCAACGGCCCGGCCGACCACAGCAGCAACGAGCTGCGGGCTGTCGCGAGTGGGCAGAGCACCCCGATCGGGTTCATCATCGTCCGTGTCTATGTTCCGACCGACCCGGCCTCGCTCACCGGCGGTGTGCCGCTGCCGGAGGTGAAGCTCTCGATCGCGGGCGCCGACGTGCCGAGCCAGCCGTGCGCGCAGCCATTCGACCCGTCCACCTACACCGGCCCGGTCGCCGACGTCGCCAAGGACGCCTTCGATCGGGCGATCGCGGCGGCGGCCTCGGGTGCGTTCCCCGGCACCGCACCGGAGGCGACGTTCGGAAACCCGGCGAGCACCTCCGGGCTCTTCCCGAACGGCGACAACAAATACATCGGGACGCGCATCAGCTATCAGCCGGGGCGCCTGCTGGTGGTGCGCGGCAAGGCCCCGACCTTCCCGGATACCAGGGCGGGGCAATCGCCGACCGATCCGAGCCAGCAGGTGCGGTATTGGTCGATGTGCCAGAACGACCTGCGCTCGCCCTACCCCGTTGTCGCCTGCGCGGCTGACTTCCAAACCGCGATCGACGAGTCCGGCTACTACACCTATGTGGTCGCCGCGCCCGCGGACCTGCCTGCGAACCTCGATCCGAGCGTGACGGTGATTCCCTGGGGCAGCACCGACGTGGACAAGGTGCTGTTCCTGCGGAACATGACCCCGAGCACGGCGTTCTATCCGTCCTCGATCCAGGCGTCCCAGGACTCCGGCGACGACCCGGCCACCACGATGGGCCCGTACTACCCGAGGACTGCCTATTGCAACGCCGAAACGTTCGCCGCGGGCGGCGCCGGAGCATGCCTGGGCGCCTGAGAACGGCTACGGGCAGTCCGGAGCGGGCGCGTCGACGAAGAGTGGTTCACCCGCGCGATTGAGGTAGGCGACATACAGCTCGGCAGGCCCGGTGCCGAGATTGCGGCCGACATGCACGTGGTCGGGGCCGACAGTCTCGGATAGACCCGAGCCTGCCGAGTACGTGATCGGCACGCAGTCCGCCTCGTATCGCGTCACCGCGCCCGCGGTCACGACAGCCAGAACATTGCCGTCGTGATAGTGCCACCCGAGCGTTCCCCCCGACGCGATGGTGATGCGCCGGAAGGTGAACGTGCTCGGCAGCGAGGCGAAGGGGCTGAATTCGCTCACATCGACCTGTGCCAGCGGTTCGACAGTCACGCCCGAGGGCTGGGTGGCCGACGTCGATGGCGCAAGGGCGACGCTCGCAGCGACGGCCAGGACGGCGCTGACCAGGACATGCCCGGCAGTCCAGTTGGCGCGCTCAGCTCCGCGCCAGGGCAGGAATTCCATGCTGTGTCTCCTTCGCTCGAAGGTCATGTTCCGTGCTGGCACGTAGTCACGTGAGTGGTTCCACGGATGCCTTCCGACCAGGGATTTCGCCATGATTCTTGGTGACCGCACAACACCGGCTGCTCCACCCGGAGGCTACGCCGACCGCGTGTCATCTCACCGACGCGACGGCTCTCACGTCGCCGAATCAAGGAGGAACACCATGAACAGGATCGCATTCCGGACGGCGATTGCCACCATGGCCATGGCCCCGGCGCTCGTCCTCGTCGGGAGCTCGGCGGGCGCGGAGCCCGCGTCGGCGCCCGTGCCGGTGCCCATTCAGGAGGTCGCCCTCGGCGGCACTCCGGGCGCATGGGGGTTCTGTAACGGAGCGGTCGGCTGGGTGCCGTTGGTCGGTCCACTTGCCGCCTTCATCTGCTGGGTGTGAACGCGGGGCCGTCGCCCTGGCGCTCGCGCCGTGTTCCAGCCGCCGGGTCTCTCCCGGCGGCTGGAACCAGCCTCAGTCGCGGATACCGGCTCAACTGGTACGAGCGGACTGCCTGCGCGAACCGATGTGCTACCCGGCGGTCAGGCCCTTGGCGATGTGGGTGACCTGGACTTCGTTGCTGCCCGCGTAGATCATCAGCGACTTGGCGTCGCGGGCCAGTTGCTCGACCTTGTACTCGGCCATGTACCCGTTGCCGCCGAACAGCTGCACGGCTTCCATCGCGACCTCGGTGGCGGCGCGCGAGGAGTAGAGCTTCATCGCCGATGCCTCGGCGAGGGTCACCTGGTCGCCCGCGGCGGTGCGCTCGATGGCGTTGAACACCATGTTCTGCACGTTGATTCGGGCGATCTCCATCTCGGCCAGCTTGAGCTGGATGAGCTGGAACTGCGCGATCTCCTTGCCCCACAGCTTGCGGGACTTGGCGTAGTCGATGCACAGGCGATGGCATTCGTTGATGATGCCGAGCGCCAACGAGGCGATGCCGATGCGTTCGGCCGCGAAAGACTCCTTGGCGCTGGCCTTTCCGTCGCCCTTCGCCGGGGTCTCGGTTTCGCCGAGCAGGCGGTCCGGGGTGATGCGGACGTTCTCGAAGAACAGTTCACCGGTGGGCGAGGAGTTCATCCCCATCTTCTTGAACGCGGGGCTCTGCGTGAAACCGGGCATGCCCTTGTCGAGCACGAACGCCAGCACCTTGCGATCGCGCCGGTCGACGCCGTCCTCCTCGTCCAGCTTGGCGTAGACGATGGTGACGTCGGCGTGCGGGCCGTTGGTGATGAAGGTCTTGCGGCCGTTGAGGATGTAGTCCTCGCCATCACGGCGGACGTAGGACTTCATGCCGCCGAACGCGTCCGAACCCGAGTCGGGCTCGGTGATCGCCCAGGCCCCGACCTTGGCCATCGTGACCAGCTCCGGCAGCCAGCGCTTCTTCTGGGCGAGCGTGCCGCGGCTGCGGATGGTGCCCGCGGTGAGACCGAGGCTCACCCCCATCGACGCCACCAGGCCGAGGCTGACACCGGCGAGTTCACTGTTGAGGACCACGCCCATGCTGCCCGCGCCGCTGAAGCCGCCGCTCGACTTGCCCGAGCCGACGGTGCCGGCTTCTTCACGGGCGAGGGCCTTTTCGAGCCCTTCCCGCGCCATCTCGTCGAGACCGAACGCCGCGTACAACTTGCGGATGATGTCGAACGGCGGCAGCGTGCCGCTTTCCAGCTGCTCGATGTGCGGGGTGACCTCCTTGGCGATGAAGCCACGCACCGCGTCGCGAAACATCAGGTCTTCATCGGACCACTGATACATGTCGTGAACTCCCGAGGGGTCGCCGGAACTTTCCCTCGAATATAGAACACGTTCTAATTCGATGGGCGGGGCGTGGCCCGGACGCCGCGCCGCCAGACGTCGACCACCGAGGTCGTGGCGGTGATGTCACGGGTCGGGTCGCCCGCCACCAGCACCAGGTCGGCACGCAGGCCTTCCGCGATCCGGCCGCGGTCGGCGAGGTCGAAGTACTCGGCGGGCAGGCTGGTTGCCGCGGCCAGCGCTTGCCTCGGCGTCAGGCCGACCTGGGTGAGCAGGGCGAGCTCGTGGTGTAGTCCCACGCCGTGGGCGGGGACGAACGGGGTGGCGTCGGTGCCCGCGAGCAGCGGCACGCCTGCCTCGTGCAGGGCTCGCGCCGCGCGCATCGCGTTGCCGAAGGTGCCGTGCCCGGTGTGGTCGGCCGAGCCCGCTTGCTGTTCGGTCGCTTCGAAATAGGCGAGCGTGCTGATGACGAAGGAGCCGTCGGCGCGAACGCGGTCCGCCAGGCGACGCATCGTCGCGTCGTCGTCGATATCGGCCCAGACGTGCCCGAATCCGTCGACGCCCGCGTCCAGGGCGATGGCCACCTCGCGTGCCGTGATGGCGTGCGCGATGACCCGCAGGCCCGCCGCGTGCGCGGCGTCGGTCAGCGCGGTGACCGTTTCCGGGGTCAGCGCGGGCAGCGTCGTGCCGTGCATGGCGCCGTCGTCGATGACGATCTTGAAGTAGTCGGCGCCCTCGGCCACCCGTGCCTCGACGAAGGCCGCCGCGGCGGCCGGACCCATGACCGTGTCGAACGGTTCAGCGGCCGCCACCAGGTCGGGGCGGCCGGTGCCCGCCAGTACGGCGAGCAGTTGGTTCGGGTGACCACCGGGCGCCGTCGCGAGGGTGCCGGGACTGCGCAGGTCGGCGACGTCGTCACGCTCGGCGGCGAGTCGGCGTTGCGCGGCCAGCACCTGCGGCGGGCAGAACATGTCGAGCTCGGTGGTGACGCCGTAACGCAGCGCCTCGGCGAGACTGCCGTCGAAGACGTGGGTGTGAGCGTCGATCAGACCGGGCAGCAGCGTCTTGCCCGATCCGTCGATGTCGAGGTCGATCGGGCCTGCGGACCCGACGATCACCCCGCCCTGGATGACGACATCGGCGCGCTCGCGAACGTCGCTTCCGTCGAAAACCCGGACGTCGCGAATCCGGGTCCGCGGGCCGTTGTTCGCCGCGGCGTCACCCACGCTCGCGTCGAGAAATCGCGCGCCTGCCGCGATGCCCGCGACGCCGGCTCCCGCCGCTGCGGTCGCCGCGAGAAACCAGCGCCGGTCGCGCCCACTGTTCGGCTGGTTCGATGTCGGGGATGTCATCACTGTCTCCTGTCCACGATGGTCACCAGCAAAGAGGTGCGTGGACCGCGCGGCGTGACATCGCGCGGGTGTGATCCATGCCATGACGCTTCGACGTCACCGCTGGATCAGCCGGTCAGGCGAAGGTGCGGGTGATGATCGGTGCGACGAAATCCTGGAGCATGGCGCGCTCGTCGGCTTCGTCTCGACCGGGGGTGGCCAGGAACGAGACGATGACGCGGGTGAGCCAGCGGGCGAGACGGCTGCGTTCGGGGTCGCTCAGGTCGGTGTCGGTGAACATGGCCGCCGCGAGGGACTCGATGACATCGGAGTCCTGGCTGATTCGGCCCGCCGCGCCGGAATCGCCCGGCCGGAACCAGGCGATGAGCAGGGGGTCGGCGCGGACCGCCTCGACCGCGCCGAGCATCGCGGCGATGACACGCTCGCCGGGGTCGGCGAGGTGGCGGACCTGCTCGTCGAGGTTCGCCACGATGCGACGAGTTTCGCGGTGTACGAACGCGATTCGCACCGACTGGCGATTGTCGAAGTAGCGATACAGCGTGGCCCTGGAACATCCGGCCGCCTTGGCGATGTCGCCCATGCCGACCGCGGCGACCCCGTGTTCGGCGAACAGTTCGGCGGCCGCGTCGAGGATGCGTTCGGCCGCCAGATCCGCCCGATCGGTGGCCAGCCAGTCACCGCTCATGCCGAGCTCGCCGCGCGGAACGGTACCGAGATGGGCCAGCGCACATAGTTGCCGTGCGCCCACTGCACCGCATCGAGGTCGACGGTGAAGTCGGGACAGCGGGTGAGGAGTTCCTCGAGCGCGACCCGCGCCTGCATGCGGGCGGCGGCCGCGCCGAGGCAGTGGTGGTGCCCGTGGCTGAAGGTGAGGATGCGCTTGGGGTTGCGGCGGATGTCGAGTTCGGCCGCGGTGGGGCCGAATTCGCGTTCGTCGCGGTTGGCCGATCCGTAGAGCAGCAGGACGCGGCGGCCCTCGGGGATGGTGGTGTCGTGCAGTTCGACGTCACGGGTGGTGGTGCGGGCCAGGCCCTGCACCGGCGAAGTCATCCGGAGGAATTCCTCGATAGCGTCCGGGATGAGCGTGGGGTCGTCGATGAGCAGCCGCCGCTGGTCCGGGTTTGCGGTGAGGAGCTGGACCGCGCCGCCGAGGTTGCCGGTGGTGGTGTCGTTGCCGCCGGTGATCATGGTGAACGCGAAGCCGAGAATCGCGACCAGGCCCTCGTTGTCGCCGTCGGCGCCGAGGCCGGAGGCCAGCAGGTGCGAGATGGTGTCGTCGCCCGGTTCGACGCGGCGGCGGGCGATCAGTTCGCTGAAGTAGCCGACCAGTTCGCCGACCGCGGTGAAGGCGTGCTGGTCACCGGCGGCCAGCCCGGCCCCCGCGACCGCGCCACCGACGATGTTCTCGGTCCACTCGTCGAACTTGCCGTGATCTTGCTCCGGCACACCGAGATAATGGGCGACCACCATGGTGGGCAGCGGCTTGAACAGCTCCTTGACGATGTCGCCCCCGCCCGCGGCGCGCAGCCGCTCGATGCGTTCGACGACGAACCTGCGCACCGCGGGCTCGACCGAATTCACCTGGCGCGGTGTGAATCCCGGTGACACCCTGCGCCGGAAATCGGTGTGCTCGGGCGGGTCCATGAAGACGAACGGCTTGACGGCGCCGAACCCGGCGGCCACCAGATCGACGTAGTCCACGGTCAGCCCCGACGCGGAGGAGAAGGTCGCGGGGTCGCGTGCCGCCGTCCACACATCCGCGTGCCGTGACAGCACGTAGAAGTCGTTGTCCGTCTGTTCGGCGGGGATCACCCGGTGCACAGGGTCGTGCTCGCGCAGGGCGGAATACATGGACCAGGGGTCACGCCAGGTTTCTCCGGAGCGAAGCTCGAAGCCGACCGCATGAGACGTCGTTGAACTCATGCCTCCAAGATAAGACAAAAGTGCCCAACTGTCTAACGAATGCAGGTGCTTGCCGGTGCGAAGCACTCCGACTTGTCATCAGAAGATCGCCTGCTGGTGGCGATCCGGAAATCCTCATGCGGGACATATTGCGGATGAGTTATCCCGGCCCGGCATCGCAGACACCACCGCGTGCACCGGTGAGGGTCGTTTTCGCGCGCGCGACCGCCCTGCTGTGCCTCGGCGCGATCGCGCTGGAATGCGTCGCCGACATCGTGCCCGACGAGTCGATCTGGATCGTGACACCGACCCGCACGATCATCGTTATCGGGCTGCTCGCTGTGCTGTGCACCGGCGAATCGCGGTGGCGCACTCCCGCCGATATCCCGCTCGCACTGCTGCTGTTCTCGTCGGCGGTGGCCAACTATCTCGCGGGACAACCATGGTCGACGTGGCGTGGCCTGCTCACGATTGTCGCTGTCTACTATCTCGCGGTCGGGGTCCGCCGGGTGGTGCCCGACTCATGGCCCGCGATCGCGTTGCTCGCGCTGGCCTGCACCACGATCGCGAGCATCGTCGCGTTGCAGCAGGTCGTGCAGGAAACCCCGACAGGGTTCTGCCGGGGTTCGCTCGACGGCTCCCACGATGTCTGCGGTGCCGACACCATGATTCGCGCCGTCGGCACCTTCTCCAATCCCAACCTGCTCGCGGCGTATCTGGTGCTGTTGTTGCCGGTCGCGGCGGCCGCGTCGGCGTCGCTCGCCAATATGCGCGCACAGTTGGTGAGTGGCGGATTGGTAGTGCTCGGATATCTGGCCGTCGTGCTCACCGGGTCGCGCGGCGGTGTGGTCGCCGCGCTGGCCGGATTGGTGGTTTTCGCGTTCCTGCGACGATTGCGGCCGGGTAAGCACGCGACGGCCGAGCGATGGGTGCCCTGGCTCCTGCCGATCGGGGCGACGATCGCGGCCGCCGTCGCGTTCGTCGTGGTCATCATCCGCGGCAAGGTCGGGGTTCGAGCCGACGTATGGACGGCGGCGGTCGAGATAGCCGCGAGCAATCCCCTCGGTGTCGGGCCCGGCCGTGCCGGACCCTGGCTCAACGAGGTGATCGACAGCCCGGAGGAGTTCCATCACACCCACAACATGTGGTTGAACTACGCCGTCGAATCCGGTGCCGGTGGTCTGCTCGCGGTCGTCGCGCTCACCGTCATCGGCATCTGGATCGCGGTAACCGCGAGTGCCGCAGGCTCTCTCACCGCTCCCGCCGCAGCCGCGGGGATGAGCGGTTTCCTCGCCATCAGCCTCGCCGACCACCCCGCCAACCACCAGCGCATCGCCTTCGCGGCGATGGCGATGCTGGCGATCCTGATCGTCGACCAATCCCGCCGCGAACCCGACCAGGTCGTCATCGACGCCCAACCCTTCCGCGCGGTCTCCCTCTTCGACGAGACAATGCCGCTCCCCCGCAACATCCTGGCGACGATGCCCCCGCACCTGATATCGCCGCAGCCGGGTCAACGCGCGAACGTCCCGCGCCGAAACCCGGATCGGCCGATGCGCGACACGCCGCCCACCTGGCCGCGGGCCTAGCGGCCGAGGCACGAAAGGGAGGCAGATCACCCTGGGGTTCGATGGGCTCCCGGCGTAGGTTCGTGGGTGGACGAATCGTCGGCACGAAGGGGTGTTATCGATGCGGGTGGTCAAGCGAATCAGGGGATACGCCCAGGTGATCGGGCAGGCCCGGCGTAATCGTGGGGATCTGGTGGGATGGCTCGGGCGACGGCCGCAGATCGCGGCGGCGACCGTGACCTATGAGACGGCGTTGTTGTTCAGCAACAAGCTCGATCCTCGGCTCAAAGAGCTGGCCGAGCTCAAGACGGCAGGGTTGGTGGCTTGTCAGTTCTGTCTCGATATCGGGTCGGCGCTGGCGCACACCGCCGGGCTGACCGAGCAGCAGCTCACCGATCTGCCCCGGTACCGGACCAGCGACGCCTATACCGAGCTGGAGAAGCTGGTGATCGCGTTCGCCGAGGCGATGACGGTCACCCCGGCGGTCGACATCGACGAGCTACGCGAAACCCTGCTCACCCACCTCTCGAAGGCACAGCTGACCGAGCTGGCCGCGAGTATCGCGTGGGAGAACCAGCGCGCCCGCCTCAACCAGGGCCTGGGGGTACAGCCGACCGGGATGGCCGATGGGATGGCGTGCGCGATGCCGGAACGCTCATGAGTAGCCGACAAGTGCCAGGTGGAGTGGTGCACGCGATGCCCGATGACCTGCATGAGGCACTGCTCGCCAATTCCGTGGCACTCGCGGCCTGGCGCGACATCACGCCACTGGCCCGCAACGAGTTCATCTGCTGGGTCGAGGACGCCAAGCAGGACACGACCCGTGCACGGCGGATTCGGCGCACCCAAGAGGAGCTCGAAGAGGGTCAGCGGCGACCCTGCTGCTGGCCGGGATGCAAGCACCGTGAGCGCACCGGCAGCTGAGGTCACGGCATAAATCTGTTGCCTGGGTTCGATGGGGTGTGGCCTGCTTACGGGGATGAAGAGACAGCGCCCGGGCAACGCCCGATCCGTAGATGATGGTTTGAAGCTGCACCGGCATGCGGTGCGGTCGGTTGCTGGTGTGCGGACGGTGATCGCGCTGCGGCCGGGGACACATGCCCGGTTCAGTACCAATCGGTTTCATGAGACCTGGCATGTGTTGAGTGATGATCACGGGGCTCGGTTGTTGAGTCGGCTGCTGTGGGGACTGTCGTATCAGGCCCGGCCGGGAACTGTGCTGGTGATCGACCGGGAGTTCCTGATGCCGACGCCGTTCGACGCGGATCCGGCCGATCCCATCGTGCTGGTGCCGGAGTGGTGCACTCGGCTCGACGAGCGTGGCGCGGCTCAATTGAAAGCGCAGTTGCCGCTGCGGAATTCGATGGGCACGGTGCGGTGGCAGACGTTCGGACTGGAGCGAACGCTCGAGCCGCGGGCATATGACCAGTGGTGCGAGGGACGTCGGCATCGCAGCGGCGCGGGCCATATCTCGCGGCGGCGCGGGTTGCTCGTGCTCACAGCGCGGACGCCGGACGACTGCCGTCAGTGGGCGCTCGACGCCGCCCGTCTCGATTCGGCGCGATACGGCACCGATCACGTCTATCTCGACGCGTGGGATCAGGGGCACGACGGGGAGATCCAGATCTTCCGGCGGTTTCGGCCGATGGTCAGCGTCGCCGAACAGGCTCGGGCACAAGTTCTCTCGCGCGATGACGCACCTTCGACACCGAGCTCGTTGCGGGCCGCGGTGTGGGACGAGGCGGAAAGCGTGCGGGGTGACGCGCATCTGCGCATTCGTGGCTGGTCCGGAAACGTTCCTGCCCTCGGTGCCGCCGCCGCCGAGATGCTCGCCCGTGCCGACGTGCATTCCCTCGATGATCTCGCCGAAGTCGGCGCCGTCGAGACCTACCGGAGGCTGCGGGAGGCCGCAGTGGACGGCTTGAACCTGGAGATGCTGTGGGCGCTGGAAGGCGCGCTCACCTACCGTGATCGCCGCTGGATCAGCGCCGAGCGCCGTCGTGAGCTGATCGCCGAACTCGGCCCCGCACCCGCCGCCGTACCGGTGCGGCGCCGTCGGCGTTACCGCGCGCCGGTCCGGTCATCCCACGCCGTCACGGTCAACACAAGGCACTGATCCGGCCGACAGGTTGATCACACCACGTTCCCGCAAGCCTGCCAGGCGGGCTCAGGCCGCAGCGTCAACGATCGACATGGCGATGCCGTCGAGGATGTCGTGTTCGCTGACGATGAGTTCGGAAACTCCCGCGCGACCGGCCAATTCGTCGGCCAGTACTTCGGTGATCACGGCGCCGCCGCCGATCACGTCGACGCGGCCGGGGTGCATCGGGCCGAGGGCGGCGCGTTCGTCGTGGTTCATGCCGATGAGGCGGTCGCAGACCTCGTGCACCTCGGCCAGGCTCAGGCGGGTGAGATGTACTCGCGCGGAGTCGTATTCGGGGAGGTCGAGGGCGACGGCGGTGATCGTGGTCATCGTGCCTGCCACGCCGACCCAGGTGTGCACCTTGTCGACGGGGACCTTGACGAAGGCTTCGTCGAGCTTCTCCTGGGCGAATTCTCTTGCGGCAGCGACCTGGTCGGCGGTCGGCGGGTTGCCCGCGAGGCAGCGCTCGGTGATGCGGACGCAGCCGATGTCGGCGGAATAGGCTGCCTGGACGCCGTTCTCGTCGCCTACCACCAGCTCGGTGGAACCACCGCCGAGATCGACCACGACGAAAGGTCCTGCGTCGGCGGACAATTCGCCGACGGCACCGGCGAAGGAGAGGCGGGCCTCCTCATCACCGGTGATCACCTCGGCGACCGCGCCCGGCACCGCTCGGCCGAGTTCGGTGCGGGTCATCGAGAAGAAGTCGTCGCGGTTGGCGGCATCACGGGTGGCGGAGGTGGCGACCATGCGGACACGTGAAACACCCTGTGCCACCATCACATCGACATAGTCGGCCAGCGCCAGGCGCGTGCGTTCGATGGCTTCGGGGGCGAGGCGGCCGGTGGCGTCCACACCCTGACCGAGGCGAACGATGCGCATCTCCCGGTGCACGTCGGTGAGCCCGCCGTCGGCCCCCACCTCGGCGATCAGCAGGCGGATCGAGTTGGTGCCGCAGTCGACTGCGGCGATGCGCTCACTCATGGTGTCCTCCAGAGGTCTCGACCCGCGCACGGGCACTGCCCGCGATTATGCCTGTTCGTCAGGTGCGGCGGGCCAGTCGGCAGGGATCGCGGTCCCACGAAATCCGGCAGCGGCGGCCAGCGCGACGGCCTCGTCGCCGAAGGGGTTCACACCGGGCCCCTTGGCGAGCGAGTGCGCGATGAGCACGTGCAGGCACTTCACCCGGTCGGGCATCCCACCACCGGTGAAATCGGTTCCGAGAGACTCGATTTCGTTGCGTTCGGCCAGGTAGCTCTCGTGCGCGCGACGGTAGGCGGCGGCCAGTTCGGGGTCGGTGGCGAGGCGTTCGGTCATCTCGCGCATCACCCCGGCCGATTCCTGCCTGCTCGCCTCGGCGGTGAGCCGCGGGTCGGTCAGGTAGTACAGCGTGGGGAACGGGGTGCCGTCGGGCAGGCGCGGCGCGGTCTTCACCACGGCGGGCAGGCCGTCGGGGGTGCGGTAGGCGACGGCGAGCACACCGCGAGGCTCGCGGCCCAACTGCTTCGCGATGATCTCGAGGTCGCGCTCGTTCGGTGTCGTCACCGTGGTCCTTCCGGGGGTGGTTCGGAGATGCTGCGCCACAGGTCGGTGTACCAGGGGTCGGGCGCCGCTGTTCGGGTGCTCATCGGCGGCGGCGCTGGTGCTTCGATGCCGGGAATCTGCACGATGTAGGGGGTTTCGCCGGGCATCACCAGGCGGAGGCGGTCGCGCGCTTCGGAACGGATGTAGGCCGGATCCTGTTGTTGCGCACGACGATCGCGCAGCCCTGCCAGATCGGCTTCGAGTTCCACCCGCTGCTTGGCCAGGGCAACGGCCTCGGCGCGCTGACTGAAGTAGGTGCGCGTCGGCACGGCCAACGTGAGCGCGAGGCCACACAGCACCGCCGCCAGAATCACCGCTTTACCGGTCGAGAGACCGAGGATGGTGTGTTCGCCGCGCTCGAGCTTGCCGCTCGGCTTGCGCGAGCCTGCCGACTCCGGGTGCCGCCGCGTGGGGCGTTTGGCCGTGGTGGGGCGGCTCGGCGTATCGAGACGGGGGCGGGAGCGCGTGGCCCGCGACGTGCGCTTGTCACCGCGTCCACCAGGACTGGTTCCACGCGCACGTCGCTCGGTCATTCGCTACCGCCCCTGTACTGCTTTCAGAATTCGCCGGTGAAACGCGGGAAGGCCACGTCACCCGCGTAGCGTGCCGAATCACCGAGGGCGTCCTCGATGCGCAGCAGCTGGTTGTACTTGGCGACCCGCTCGGAACGCGCGGGAGCGCCGGTCTTGATCTGGCCCGAGCCGACGGCGACCGCGAGGTCGGCGATGGTGGTGTCCTCGGTCTCGCCCGAACGGTGCGACATCATGGTCTTGTAGCCGTTGCGGTGCGCCAGCTCGACAGCGTCGAGGGTCTCGGTCAGCGTGCCGATCTGGTTGACCTTCACCAGCAGCGCGTTGGCCGCGCCCTTGGCGATGCCCTCTTCGAGGCGCTCGGGGTTGGTGACGAACAGGTCGTCGCCGACCAGCTGCACCTTGTCGCCGATGGCGTCGGTCAGCGCGACCCAGCCGTCCCAGTCGTCTTCCGACAGCGGGTCCTCGATGGAGACCAGCGGGTACCGGGTGAGCAGGTCCGCGTAGAACTCGCCCATCTCGGCGGCGGTGCGGACCTTGCCCTCGAACTTGTAGCCCTCGCCCTCGGTGTAGAACTCGGTGGCGGCCACGTCGAGCGCCAGCGCCACATCGGTGCCGAGCTTGTAGCCCGCGCGCTCGATGGCGACGCTGATCAGGTCGAGCGCTTCCACGGTGCCCGCGACGTCGGGGGCGAAGCCACCCTCGTCACCGAGACCGGTGGACAGGCCCTTCTCCTTCAGCACGGCCTTGAGCGAGTGGTACACCTCGGTGCCCCAGCGCAGTGCCTCGCGGAAGGTGGGGGCGCCGATCGGGGCCACCATGAATTCCTGCACGTCCACGCCGGTGTCGGCGTGCGCGCCACCGTTGAGGATGTTCATCATGGGCACCGGCAGCACGTGGGCGTTCGGGCCGCCGAGGTAGCGGAACAGCTCGAGACCCGAGGACTCGGCGGCACCGCGGGCCACGGCCAGCGACACACCCAGCAGGGCGTTCGCGCCGAGGCGGGACTTGTCGGGGGTGCCGTCCAGGTCGAGCAGGACCTGGTCGACGGTGCGCTGCTCCACGGCGTCGAGGCCGATGATGGCGGGCGCGATCTCGTCGAGGACGCCCTCGACAGCCTTGGTCACACCCTTGCCGCCGTAGCGGTCGCCGCCGTCACGCAGCTCGACGGCCTCGTGCTCGCCGGTGGACGCACCCGAAGGTACGTCTGCCCTGGTCAGGGTGCCGTCGTCGAGGGCGATCTCGACCTCGACGGTGGGATTGCCGCGCGAATCCAGAATCTCGCGAGCTCCGACCTGTTCGATAATGGCCACGAAAACTGCTCCTTACGACGGAAGGCACGGTAGGTATCACGGGAAGGGCCGTGCGGTGCCGAGCCTATCGTCTCGGCGGAGTGTGGAGTAACCGGCACTCCGGGCCGTGGCTAACTACACGCGGCGGCCGATGCTGTATATCGCGGCGCGATCGCGCACCACATGCATGTATTTGTTCGACTGGTTGTAGGCGAACAGGGCGCGCTGCCAGCCGTCGGCCGAGGTCAGATCCCCGCCGCGGGTGCAGAGGTAGCGGGCGGCGGTGAGCGCGGCGTCATCGATGTTCTGCGGGTCGACCACGCCGTCACCGTTTGCGTCGACGCCCCAGCGCTTCCAGGTCTCTGGGATGAACTGCAGTGGGCCGACGGCCCGGTCGTAGGTGGTGTCGCCGTCGAGACTGCCGCCGTCGGTGTCGCGGATGTCGGCATTGCCCTTGGTGCCGTCGAGGGCGACGCCGATGATCGACGGGCGCACCGTCCCGTCGGCGTCGACGCCCGCACCGCGGTGGGTGCCGTGCCCGCTCTCCACGCTGGCGATGCCGGCGATAGTGGTCCAGGCGATCCCGCATTCGGGCCGCGACTTCGCCAGCACGGCGGCGGCGTACCCGTAGGCCTCGAGCGCGACCGGTTCGATGCCGATCGCGCCGGACTGCTCGTCGGCCCAGGCGCGCAGCTGCTCGGATGCGCGGCCCGGTGCGTCGACATCGATCACGGGCAGCGCGACTCCCGGCCCCGGCGGCATGTCATCGGGGATCGACGCGAGCGAACTACACCCCGCTAAAAGGGCACTGAACGCGACTGCGGCGGCCACGCCGACCTTCTGCACTGACATCTGTTCAATCATCCAGATCCAGCGAGACTTATGCACGTCTCACAGCCACTTCTCAGAGTGGGACGTAGCAGACCGCCAAACCTGTGGTGGCGCCCGGCTTCATGGTGAAGGATCCCGAGGCGCCCACCGGCCGTGGACATTCCGCGCCCGGACCCCGATGGACTTCGGTCACCGTCGCGTTGGCGGCCGGATCGGCGCAGTCGACGAGCGCGGGCGGCGCACTGCCCGCGGCGCCGAACCCGATCAGGCAATCACCGGGTTGCCCGTATCCCAGGTGATCGGTGTTCGCCGGGCCCATGCAGACCACCACGCGCAGATCGGTCGTCGCGCCGGTGTCGACGAACACCGCGTTGACATTGCCGTCATCGGGGCACTCCGGCGATACCGGCTCGACGTGCTGGGTTCGCACCGACAGGATCCGGTGGCGCACGCCCGGTTGGTCGCACGGGGCCACCGTCATCGTCGTTTCGGCGGCGCAGTCACCGACTTCGCTGCCGCTCATCGAGGTCGAGGACGCGATGGGCCGTGCGCACACCACGATCACGCGGCCGCCGAGCGAAACCTGGGCAACGGCGGTACGGGTCGCGGCGTGGGATTTGCAGGCCTGATCGGTGACCGGAATTCTCGCGTGGATTTCGATGCCGACCACGTCGAGGGTGGTGGCAGGCGTGCCGCAGGTCATCCGCACGATCGTCTCGCCGCCCTTCTTCGCGTCGATGCAATCCCCGGCGAGCAACGCGCCCGGATCGGTGGTGTTGGCGCGGGTGGGCGACAAGCACAGGGCGGCAGCGGGATTCGACTCGTGCGGCTTCGGGTCGAGGACCGCACGGGTGGCATCGGCGTACTTCATACAGATGATCCCGAACGGCCACTGCGCCGACTCCCTCGCGACGATCCGGTAGGTCGCGCGCTCGTCGTCACAGCCGTACTCCACCGGTATCTCAGCACCGGACACGCAGTCCCCCAGCGCCATTGCCAGCGGTTCGGTGCGGGTGAGCACGTACCCGGCGACCCCGGCCATGGTTCCCACGACGACAACGACGGCGAGCACGAGCCACAGCACCCACCGCCTGCGCGGGGAATCGACCGGCGGGGTGTGCGCGAACGGCGGCTCGGCGGGCGCCTGGATCGGCTCACCGGGCTGAGGCGGCGCGGGGTACATCATCGGGGTACGTCTCCTGAAATCGCTTGGAGGACAACCCGATTTATTCGGAGACGGAGTTGCGGCCGTTACAGGCCGGGTCGAGCTGTGGCGCCGAATAGGTCGGCGCCGCCTGCGCTGCGCAGGGCATCAGCCGAGAAGGTCGGCGGTCGCCTGGTGGGCTGGTGCGGCGAGAACGGTTGCCGGGGTTCCTGATTCGACTATGCGGCCGTGATCGAGGACGAGGAGGTCGGTGCAGTGGCCGCGGACCAGGGTCATGTCGTGGCTGATCAGGATGACCGCGGTGCCGTGGTCGGTGCGGAGGCGGTCGAGCAGGGACATGATGGCGGCGGCGGTGTCGGCGTCGAGGGCGGTGGTGATCTCGTCGCAGATCAGGACCGCTGGGTCGGCGGCGAGGGCGCGGGCCAGGGCAACTCGTTGACGTTGGCCGCCGGAGAGTTGATGGGGGCGGCGGGCGGCGAGGTCGGCGGGGAGGTCGACGGCGGCGAGTAGGGCGGTGACGCGGGGGCGTAGTTCGGGTCTGGGGACTCGCGCGATGCGGCGCAAAGGGCGTGTCAGGGTCTGCTCGACGGTGCGTCGTGGGTTCAACGCCGCGCGAGGGTTCTGGGTGACGAGCTGAATACCGTTGGCACCGACCTTGATTCGCCGCCTGCTCCCCACCGGAACCCGCACACCACCGACATCCAGCGATCCGACGGCATCGGCGTGCAAACCCGCGATCACCCGCGCGAGCGTGGTCTTCCCAGCTCCGGAAGGCCCCACGACAGCGAGGGCAGCACCTTCGGACACGCTGAAACCGATGTTCTCGAGCACCGTGTGGCCGCCCGCGACCGCGTTGATTCCCTCGGCGCGCACGGCGATTATCTCGCCGTTACCCGACAGATCTGCCGGAGCTGCGGTCCCGGCGGGGTCAGGATTCAGCACCCGACGCCCATTGCGACCTGCCGGACCCTCGCCCGACGGATCGACCTGTTGGCGGCCGGTCCGCCCCGAGCGCCCCTTGGGCAGCTGTACTTCTCCCGCTGAATCGGCCTCTACGGCGGTGATATCTACCGGCCCCGCACCCGGTGGGCGGAGTTCGATCACGGTGTCGGCGATGGCGTTGATCGCCTCGGTGTCGTGGCCTGAGAGCAGGACGGTAGTGGAGTTCTCGGTGGCGAGGGCGGATATCAGCTGGGCAATTTCGGTGCGGAGGGTGCCGTGCAGGCCCGCGAGGGGTTCGTCGAGGACGAGGATTCGAGGGCGGCGGAGGATGGCTCGTGCCAGGGCTACCCGGCGTTGCTGGCCGCCGGAGAGGCGGGCGCAGCGGCGGCGGAGGTGGGTGGGGTCGAGGCCCACTCGTTCGAGGACGGCCAGGCGATCGGCGTCGGAGCTGCCGGGGGCCGCGTCGGCCAGGACCGCTCGGACGCGCAGTAGTGGGTTGAGTTCCGAGCCGGGATCCTGGCCGACATAGGCGATGTGCTCGCGGCGAAATCTGCGCAGTCCGGCGGCGTCGAGCGCGAACACGTCATGTCCCCCGACATGCACCGCGCCCTGCCCGCGTGCGCCGGGAGGTAGATGCCCGAGCAGCGCACGCATCGCCGTCGACTTACCCGCGCCCGACGCACCTGTGAACGCGGTGACCGTGCCCGCTGCCAGCCGGAACGACAACGGCGCCAACAACACCGCCCCACTGTCGGCGACAACGCTCAACCCGGCGATTACCGCCGCGTCCCCGGAATCCACCACCGAAATCCCACATCCCCCCGACCGCCCGGAACCTGCCACGCTCCCGGCGTCGAGTGCGCTCCCCGAGCCCATCTCGGCTACGGCCTCCGCGACCCCGACCGCGCGGACAGCGTCCGATGCGGTTTTCGGGGTTCGGCGATTCCTGGGACCACTGGTCACCACCAGGTTCACACCGACCGCCACGATGGCGATAGCAGCACTCGGCGCCAGGACAGCCCAGGGGTTCAGCAGAAGCCCGGACGCGTTGTCGCGGACCATGATCGCCCAATTGTCGGGGCCCAGCGCCGAGACGCCGAGGAAGGCGATGGTGCTGACGAGGTAGATGGCGACGACGAAGCGCAGGCCGAGCTGGGTGGTGAAGACGGCGCGGAGGTTGGGGAGGATCTCACAGAAGACGAGATGGGACAGGGATTCTCCGCTCGCGACGGCGGCTTCGACGTAGCCGGAGGCAGCGATGGTCGCGGCGGAGGCGGCGAAGATCCTGGCGCAGTAGGGAACTCCGAAGAGCAGCGATACCGCGATCAGCGCGGTGACCCCACCCTGGGGCCACGCGGTGAGCACGAGCAGGATGCCGAGGACCGCGGGGAGCAGGATGACCAGATCGCCGCAGAGTTCGATGACCTTGCCCGCCCGCGGGCGCACGGCGGCGACAGCGCCTAGGACGGCCGACAGCACTGTCACCGCCACCGCGATCACCGCGGAAACCGCCAGCAGGTGGGTGCCGCCGGTGAGCAGATGGCTGAGCACATCCCGGCCCAGCCGATCGGTCCCGAGCAGCGCTCCCCCACCCGGCTGCGCGAACGGCATCCCCACCGCCTTCTCGCCCGGATAGGGCGCGAAGAGCGGACCCGCCACCGCGAGCAGCACAACGAGCCCCACACCGGCCGCCACCGAGTACCGCCACCACGCCGCGCACCGGCCGGACATCCGCGGCACTCCTCGACCTCCCGACATATTCATCGCGCACTCCGCGACGCCCATGCCCGGACGACGTCGGCGACGGCGAGCAGGACCATGATGACGATCGCCGTCAGGGCGACCACCGCGGCGACCATGGTGGCGTCCCGGTCGGCGACGGACCCGGCGAGAACAGCACCGACACCGGGGTAGTTGAAGAGCGTCTCGACCACCAGCGCGCCGCCGAAGAGCATGCCGACCGAGGTCGCGTACCCGGCAACAATGGTCGGCGCGGCGAACGGCAACATGTGGCGGAGCAGAATCGTGCGGGTCGGAAGCCCTTCCAGCACAGCACTTTCCACGTGTGGCGCAGCAGCCACATCGAGCAGGGCCGAGCGCACGACGCGGGCGTTCCAGCCGATCTGCGGAATCGCCAACGCCAACACCGGCAGCACCAGCATCTCGGGACCGAGGGGAAACCCGGAACGGCCGGTGATGGTCACCGCCGGGAGCCACCCGGTGGCCAGGGAGAACACCAGGATCAGCAAGGTGCCGCCGACGAATTCGGGTACCGCCACCGCAACGGTGCTGACGGGCTGCAGAATTCGCGATCCGAGCGCGGTCGGACGCATCGCCCACCAGCAGCCGAGCCCGAGAGACAACGCGATGGTCAGCAGCAAGGCGATCCCACCGAGCAACAGGGTCTGCGGGAACTTATCGGCCAGCAGCGCGCCGATCGAGTTCCCCCGCGCGGTCTGCCCGAAATCCCCGGTGAGCACCCCGGAGATCCAGTCCAGGAACTGCACCGGCAGCGCGCGATCCAGACCGAGTTCGTGCTCTTTCGCCGCGAGCTCGGCCGGGTCCGCCTCCCTGCCGAGCGCCGAACGTGCCGCGTTCCCCGGCAGCAGATCCACCGCGACGAACACGACCGCCAGCAATGTCATCAGGAGCGCGATCCGCCGCAACATCGGCAGGGCAAAGGTTTTCACGGCACCGGCCTTCAGTGCGTTCACGCCAACCAGGCGCGTTCCAGCTGCACGCGCGCGAACCCACCGAGCGTCGGCAGGTCACGCACCGTCGCAGCGGCGATGTCGACACCATCGGCCATGCCCCACACCAGATAGCCGCCGCGCTCGAACTCGATGCGCTGTAGTTCACGCACGGCACGCGTGTACTCGTCGCCGGACGCGGCCAGCGCCTTGGCATCGGCGGCGTCGAATTCCGGGTCGCGGAACGCGGTTTCGTTGCGGTTGGAGCCGGAGGTCATCAGCTTGTCGGCCAGGAACACCACCGAGTCGTTGGTCCCCCACGACACCGTGTACAGCGGTGCGTTGAGCCAGGTCCGGTCGTAGAACGCGGCCGATTCCGCCACCTGCACGTCGAGCCGGACGCCGATCTCGGCGAGCTGGGAGGCGATCACCTTCGCCGATTCGACCTCGCCGGGTACTTCGGCCTTGGTCACGAACGGGTAGCTGCGACCGGTGTCGAAACCGGCTTCGCGCAGGAGGGTTTTCGCACGCTCGACATCGCGGTCACGGCGCAGCGCGGTGTCGTAGAGCGGGTCGGCGGTGCCGAGAACGTCGGCGGCGACGGTGCCGTAGCCGGAGTGCACCTGGTTGACCAGTGCGGTCCGGTCGATGCCGAGACGCAGCGCCGCGCGCACCCTGGCATCGGCGAACGGGCCATCGGCGGCCCGCATGGCCACACCGAGCATGGTGTCGTTGGCACGCCGGATGACCTGCAGATCACCACGCCCCGCGGCGGTGCGCCCGGCGATCGCGCCCACGTTGGAGGCGAGGTCGATCTGCCCACCCAGCGCCGCGTTACCCAGCGCGGTGACGCTGTCGAACATCGTCACCTCGATGGCGTCGAGCAGCGGCGGGGTGCCGTGCCAGCGCTCGTTGCGCACCAGCCTGGCGTTGCCGCCCTGATAGGACTCGAGCCGGAACGGGCCGGTGCCGATCGCGGCGGTGAAGTCGGCTGTGTCCTTCGGCACAGTGAATGTCATCAGCCGAAGCAGCAGTGGCAGTTGGGTATTGGGTGCGGGCACCGTGAACACGACACGGTTCGGTCCGTCGGCGACGATGTCGTTCTCGGCCACCGGCATCTTCGAGGCACCACCGACCGAGCGCAGGCGCCGCATCGACCACACCACGTCGTCGGCGGTCACCGGTGCACCATTATGGAAGGTCGCGCCGTCGGCGATGGTGAACGTCCAGCGGCGGTTGTCGTCGCTGGGCTCCCAGCGCGAGGCCAGGCGCGGGGCGACGGTCGGGTCCGCGCCGGGAACGGTGAGCGCGTCGTAGACGAGCGAGGCGATGAGGAAGTCGCTGTCATTGCTGAGGTTGGCGTGCGGATCGCGTTCGCTGCGGGCGGGGGTGCCGAGCGCCCCGACCCGCAGGGTGCCGCCGCGTTGCGCGGTGGCGGACCGATCATCGCTGGTGCACGCTGCCGCCAGTAGTAGTGCGGTGACGCCGATGCCGGACTGGAAGAGCTGCCTGCGAGTGAAACTCATCGTGTTGCCTCCTCGAACCGCGTGCGCCGAAACCCCTTTTCCGACACCGCAAACTAGGCGAGGCTAGCCTAAAAGCTGCCCGACGTGGGGAGCTTCACATCCACCGTCACCGAACCGCAGCGACCCGCGACACCCCGGTCAGCGCTCACTTCGGCAACTCGGGTAGAAAGCTACGTTATATGGATCGGCTATTTCCCTCGCCGATACGTTAGGTAAGTCTTGCCTAATCAGATAGTAGGCACTACCTTCGCACATCGTGCCCGAAGATCACCCGCTTTCGACCGATGCGAAGAAGGGAAACCGGTGAAAAGCGTTCTCCCCGAACGTCTGACGATTCACCAGCACGACATCGAATATCGCGAGCTCGATCCCGGCGCCGCGACGGCGCTGCGATCGCTCGCGGCCGAGATCCGCCACCGATTAGGTGACGCATCACACACCGCTACCCTCCACGACCCCGCGCTGATCGCCCAGATCACCGAGCGCGCCGGCGAACTGCCCGACAGCGTGCGCCACGCTGTTCGACCGCCCGCTACCGCGGCCGGTGCGACCGTGGTGCGCGGGCTGCCCGTCGACGACGCCGATTTCGGTCCGACGCCTGCGCATTGGCAGGCCGCGGCCGAGCACGCGGACGGCGGTTCACTCGAACTGGATATCACGATGTTGCTGCTCGGGCGTTGCGTCGGCGAGCCTTTCGGCTGGCAGGGGCAGCAGAACGGCAGACTGGTCAACAACATCGTGCCCGCTGCGGGCCACGAGGACGAACAGTCGGGCGCGAGCAGTTCCACCCTGCTCAGCCCGCATACCGAGGACGCCTTCCATGCTCAGCGCGCGAACCTGCTCATGCTGACCTGCCTGCGCAACCCCGACCGGGTCGCCACCACGGTCTCCTCGGTGCGCGAAGTACACCTGTCCGACGACGATCTGCGCACGCTCACCACCCCGACGCTGCCGATCCTGCCCGACGTCTCCTACGGCACCGGTTTCGATCAGCTCGCACCGTTGCCGACGCTGTGGCTCGACGAAACCGGCTCTGTCACTGCACGTTACGATCCCGCTTACACCCCGATCGATGATGCGGACGCGGTCTTCCGCGCCGCCTACGCCAGGCTCACCGCCGAACTCGCCAGGGTCAGTCACGCCCCCGCGCTGGCCCCCGGCGAGATCCTGCTGGTGGACAACGATGTCGCCGTGCACGGGCGCGTTCCGTTCCGCGCGCGCTACGACGGCACCGACCGCTGGCTCAAGCGCATCAACATCCGGCTGCCCGAACGCGCTCGGCGCGCGCAGGAGTCGTCCGAGAATGGGTATGGCCAGCAAGTGGTCGCGCCGTTCCGGGCGGCCGCTGATCGGACAGCAGAGCGGGGCATTGCAGATGAACGAGGATCCGTTGAACAACCGTGACCGTGGCATCGGGCTGCGGGTACTTTCCCGCAGCGACCTGGCCGACGTGCCGATCAGCCCCGCCGAAGTGGTGCGTGCCGTCGAGGAGGCCTACCTCGCCTTCGCGGCGGGCGAATCCGACAATCCGCGCAAACTGAGCGTCGCCGACCCCGGCGGCTCCTCGGTGTCCTACGCCATGCTCGGCCGCGACGGGCGGCGGCGCGTGGTGGCCATGAAGACCTCCTACAAATTCGATCCAGGTCACGATCGCAGCACCAAGCGGTACTACACGACCATCACCCTCTACGACGACACCACCGGCGCCCCCATCGCGATGATGGACTGCGCGCGGGTCGGCGCGTTACGCACGCCGGCCGTGTCGGCACTGCTGGTGCGCGAGACGGCGCGGCGCGGGGCGGAGAGTGTGCTGCTCATCGGCACCGGCACGCAGGGACGTAATGCGTTGCCGCACTTGCTCGCCGCGAATCCACAGCTGCGCAAGCTGATGGTGTACGGCACGCATCCCGAGGGGCTGGCCGCCGTGCATTCGCACCTGGCCGACGCGGCGCCCCACGCGCTGCTCGACGTGGTCGACGACCCGCACGCGGCAGCGGCGTCCGCCGATGTGGTGCTGGCCACGGCCGGACCCGGCACCGAGGTGGCACTCGAATCCTCGCATCTGGCACCGGGTTCGGTGGTGGTCCTGGTCGGCTACGGGCTGGCGCCGTCGACGCTGGTCGACGCCGATCGGGTGGTCGCCACCAGCGCGGCGCAGATGGCGCTCACGGGCACCGACATGGTCGGACCGGACGGGACGCTGCGTTCGGTAGACGCCGAGCTGCCGCAGGTACTCACCCGCAGCGCCGTGGCCCGCCGCAATGAGGACGAGAAGATCTTCGTCTACAACAGCGGACTGGTGCTCACCGATATCGCGGTCGCGCACGCGCTGGCCGCCAGGGCGATCGCCGAAGGGCGCGGCACGGAGGTGCCGTTGTGGGACTGACGGGCGAGCAGTCCGGGGTCAGCACCCCAGTGCCCGCGCGGCGGCCGGACGAGCGGCTACCGCCGGGCCCGCCGCACATCGCGGACTGCGTCGACCGTGAATCCGGTTCATCAACCGCCGCTGGACCTGGTCACTGCGCACCGCCGATGCCCGCCTACACCGATGCGGCAGAACAGCGGTTACTCGCCGATCCCGTCCTGCTCGGGGATATCGCCGATGCGGTCGGTGGACCGTTTCACGTGCTGTTCCCCGAGCGGGTTTCGGTGAATATCAAGGCTTTTCAATCGGCTTTCGCCGAGGCGGGTGTCGACGGGTTCGTCTACTTCGGGAAGAAGGCGAACAAGGCGGCGTGTGTGGCTCGGGCCTGCGCGGACAACGACGCGGGGATCGATGTCGCCAGCACCGGCGAGCTGATCGCGGCACTGGGGCAAGGGGTGCGGGGCGAGGATCTGATGGTCACCGGGCCCGCGAAGTCCGATGAGTTGCTGTGGCTGGCCGCTCGGCATCGAGCGCTCATCGCCATCGATGCCCTCGATGAACTCGACCGGCTCGCCGCGCTGGATACGCCGGTGCGGGTGCTGCTCCGGGTGCTGCCAGAAGGTTCGACCAGCCGGTTCGGGCTCGATCGCATGGAACTCGAGCAGGCGATCCAAGCCATCGGCGCCCCGATCACGCTGTCGGGCTTCAGTTTCCACCTGTCCGGCTATGACGCCGTCGCCCGTGCCGAGCAATCGTCCGCGCTGGTCGGGCACTGCAGGCGCGCCAGGGCGAACGGTCATCTCGCGGACACGATCTCGATCGGCGGCGGCTTCGGCGTCGACTATCTCGATGCGGCGGCGTGGGCCGAGTTCCGGAACACCCTCAGCGACAACTGGTTCCACTCGCGTCCACCCGGCGACTACTACCCGTACCACTTCCCGGTTCCCGGCGCGGCGATGCTCGTGGCCATTCTCGCCCACAACGATCTCGCCGGACTGCTGCGCGACAACGGAATACGGCTCGCTGTCGAGCCGGGACGGGCGCTACTCGACCGCGCGGGCAGCTCCGTGTTTCGAGTTCAAGGAGTGAAAACCCGCACCGCACAGGGCAACCCGTATGACATCCTCACCGTCGACGGCACCAGCCTCAGCCTGTCCGAACAGTGGTTCGACAGCGAATATCTCCCCGATCCCGTGCTGTGGCCGCAACGCCCCGGCCATCTCACCCCCACCTGCGTCGGCGCCACCACCTGTCTGGAGTCCGACCTGCTGAGCAGACGGCGCATCCCGCTCCCCCGCCGCGCACGAACCGGCGACCTGCTCGTCTACCCGAACACCGCCGGGTATCAGATGGATTCCAACGAATCCCCCTTCCACGAACTCCCCCTCCCGCCCAAGGTGGTGCTGCGCGCAGGCGCCGACCGACCGCGCTGGAGTCTGGACAGCACAGCCCGCTGATCCACCCGAGATATCGATCCGATGGAGGAACACCCCATGGCTCTCGTCACGCGCGTGACGGACCTGATCGGCCGCACCCCCCTGTTCGAACTCGCCGTCACCGACACCGGCACCCGGCTGCTGCTCAAGCTCGAACAGTTCAATCCGACCGGCGCCGCCAAGATCAGAATGGCCCGTTCGATGGTGCTCGACGCGGAGCAGCGGGGTTTGCTGCGCGATGGCGGGCATATCATCGAGTCGACGTCAGGTAACACCGGACTCGGCTTGGCGGTGGTCGCGGCCGAACGTGGCTATCGATTCACCGCCGTGGTCGACAACCACGCCTGTAAGGACAAATTGCGCGCGATGCGAGCCATGGGCACCGACCTGGTGTTCGTCGCCGACGACGGTGACGACGAGCTGGCCACCTCGGCCCGCGAAGACCTCGCCGAGGCGATGGCGGCCGCCCGCGACGACGCGTACTTCACCGAGCAGCACAACAACGACGCCAACGCCGTCGGCTACTACGCCGTCGCCGAGGAATTGCTGGCCGACGTCGAGCGGGTCGACATCCTGATCTCGGCGGTCGGCACCGGCGGCTCACTGTTCGGCACCGCCACCCGCCTGCGCGACCTCGGTCTGCCCGCCCGGGTGATCGGGATCGAGCCGGTCGGATCCATCGCCTTCGGCGGCGAGGGCGGACCGTATTGGCAGTCGGGCACCGGCACCCCGCCCGGCGCGACCATCGGCACCGCCGTCGACTACGCACTGCTCGACGAGGGCGTGAAGGTGAGCGATGTCGATGCCTTCGCCACCACTCGTGCCGTCGCCAGGACACACGGGCTGTTGATCGGCGGCTCGGCGGGCGGCTCGGTGCACAATGCCTTGGCACGGCTGGAGGAGTTTCCGGCCGGGTCCACCGTGGTAACGATCGTGTGTGACGGTGGCGAGAAATATCTCGATACCGTGTTCGACGACGACTGGATGAGCGCCCGAGAGCTGCTCGATCCCGCCGCCGAAGCGGAAGTGACCACGCTGCTGCGCCGCTATTCACCGCTGCGGCACCAGGACGAATTGATGGAGGTCTAGGTGAGCGCGATCGCGCGCGAGACGAAACCCGGAGCGGGTGGGTGAACGGCACGGCGACCGATAGCAGCGCGCTGGCCAGGCTGGCGACGCCGATCGCGCTCACCCAGCTCGCGCAGATCGCGGTCTCGACGACCAATCTCGCGCTGATGGGCACGCTCGGCGTGCGCGAGGTCGCCGCGGGCGGGCTGGCACTGGTGCTGTTCAACCAGATCCGCACCATGTGCGTCGGGCTGATCACCGGCACCGGGAATCAGATCGCCGGTGCGCTCGGCGCGGCCGGTAAGCGAGGCGATTCGGCCGACGGCGAAGTACGTGCGGTGGTGCGGGCCGCGTTCGTCATCGCGACTCTCGCCGGACTACTCGGTGGGGCGCTGCTGATCGGGCTCGGCTGGGTGTTGCCGTGGCTGGGTCAGGACGCGGCGGTGCTCGAGCTGGCCAGGCCGATGATGATCGCGCTCGCGCCCGGTTTGCTGCCGTGCCTGTGGTTCCAGGTGCTGCGGCAGTACACCGTGGGCATGCAGCGTCCACAGGCGTTGCTGCTCGTCACGCTCGGTTCGGTGGCCTTGAACCTGGTGCTCGCGCTGGCCTTCATCCACGGCTGGGCAGGCATGCCGGCCATGGGTCTGACGGGGGTCGGCATCGCGACCTCGCTGGTCTTCCTGATCACCTTCGGGGTGTTCTGGGCGATGGTGCGCCACGACGAACAACTCGGTCGCACGCTGCCGTCGACACCGTGGCCGGTGCGCTGGGCGACCGTGCGCGAGGAACTGCGCCTCGGCACGCCGATCGCGCTCACCTACGGTTCGGAAGCGGGCATGTTCTCGGTGCTCGCGCTGGTGATGGGCAGTTTCGGGCCCGCCGCGCTGGCCGCGCACAGTGTCGTCTACCAGATCATCTACATCGTGTTCCAGACGGCGATCGGGCTGTCCCACGGTGCGTCGATCCTGGTCAGCCATGATGTCGCGCGCGAGGAGTTCGGCCACGCGCGAGCGCTGGCCTGGTTGGCGTTGCGGATGGCCGCGGTGATCGCGATCGTCACCGGGGTCGTCTACGTGCTCGCCCCGGACATCGTGCTGGCGCCGTTCCTCGATGCCACCGACACCGACACGGTCGCCATCGCACACACCCTGCTGCTCATCGGCATCGTGCTGCAGTTCTTCGACGCCGCCCAGAACATCGGCACCGGGCTGCTGCGCGGCCTGAAGGAGACCTCCGCGGGCTTCCGGCTGTCGCTGGTCGGCTACTGGGGCGTGGGGCTGCCCTCAGCGCTCCTGCTCGCCTTCCCGCTGCACCTCGGCGCGGCGGGGGTCTGGTGGGGCTTGACGGCCGGCCTGGCCACCACCGCCGTACTGATGCTGCGCAAGTACTTCGCGCTGCTCGATCAGGCCAGCGTGGTCCCGCCACGACGGGTGCCGGTCACCCAATCACGATGACAGCGAGCACAACAAAGGCGGGCGACACATAGTCGCCCGCCTTCATGTCGTGGTTCGTCAGAGATTCACGCCGTAGTCGCGAGCGATGCCCGCCAGGCCGGAGGCGTAACCCTGGCCGACAGCGCGGAACTTCCACTCGTTGTTGTGGCGGTAGAGCTCGCCGAACACCATCGCGGTCTCGGTGGACGCGTCCTCGGACAGGTCGTAGCGGGCCAGCTCCACGCCGGTGTTCGCGTCGGTGACGCGGATGTAGGCGTTGCGGATCTGGCCGAACGACTGGCCGCGGGCCTGGGCGTCGTGGATCGAGACCGGGAAGAAGATGTTGGTGATCGTCGGCGGCGTGGCGGCCAGGTCGACATTGATGACCTCGTCGTCGCCGTCGCCCTCGCCGGTCAGGTTGTCACCGGTGTGCTCGATGGTGCCTTCCGGCGAGCGCAGGTTGTTGTAGAAGATGAAGTGCTGGTCCGAGAGCACCTTCAAGTTCGTACCGGTGGCCAGCGCGCTGGCGTCCAGGTCGTGGTCGGCACCGGTGGTGGTGCGCACGTCCCAGCCGAGACCGACCGCCACCTTGGTGAGGTTGTCGGTCTGCTTCGACAGCGAGACATTGCCGCCCTTGGCGAGTGTGACGCTCATGAAAACCCTTCTGTCCAGATGGTGTGCCGTAGAAGAACTTACGTCGCGGACCCGGCGTCGGCCCAGGTTCGCAGGGTCTCGACCCGACCCTCGAGGGCCCGCAATTCGGTGGCGTCGAGCACGGTGCGCTGGATGCCACGGTCGACGGCGAACGCGGACTGCCGGTGGTCGTCGATCACGTCCACGTCCAGCTGCACCGCGGTGTAGTCCTGCGCCGACGGCATCTGCTCGGCGATGACCTTCGCCCGTCCTCGCGCACACAACGCCACATTGCCGCCGCCCAGAATCAGCAACGCCACCTCCGGCTGCTCCCGCAACCGCGCCAGCGACCCACGATCGGACTTCAAACTGATGAGAATCCGCCGGTCACCCGCCCGCACCGGCCAGGAGACGGGGATCGCGTGCGGCGACGGATCGGTGGTCACGAGCACCGCGATGGTCTCCTGCGGCCATACCGGCAACACGTCCAGCTCAGGGTGGTCGTTCATCACGTCCTGACTTGCCGGATCTACCTCTGTACCCATCAACCTCACCTCGACGATCGCCGGTCTCCTGCCCCGCCGCGAACGACGAGCTGCTTCGATTCTAAAGCGGTGTGGCCCTTGCTCGCTGGCGCGCGCATGATTGTCCACAAGATCTCAGCAACGTCTCAGATGCCGGCGCCGTGCACCGGACCCACGAAACGCCGTTAGCTCAACGGTAACTGACGGCTTGGACCGCGGGTGACCACGCATCGGCAGGTGATGCTCAGCGCTGCCAGAAGGTGCGCCAGTCGTGCGCGGTGAGCGGCGACCGGGTGCCTCGTTCGGCCTCGGCGGCGTCCTCGGCGGCCCGGATCGCGGTGGCGAAGTCGACGGAAGCCTTGCGGAGGCGTTCCTCGGCCGAGTCGGGGCCGCCGAGCTCGACCACGCGCAGGGTGTCCGGCACGAGGTCGGCGGGCAGGCCCGCGGTGGCGCTGCGGGTGCGGATCTTCTCGGCGAGGGCGAGGGCGGGTTGGGCCATCGCAATGCCGTCCAGGCAGGAGCGACGGGACTTCTCCGCGGATTTGCGCTCCTCCCAAGCCTTTTCCTGCGCCGCGATCTTGTCGGCTACCGAGGTCCCCGACGAGAAGTCGGCGTCGGTGAGGTAGGGGCTGCGGTGGACAAGCTTGTCGACCAGCGTCGCCGCGACGTCTTCGACGGTGAATTCGCCCGCGTGCTCGGCGATTCGGGAGTGGAAGAGGACTTGCAGCAGGAGGTCGCCGAGTTCTTCCTTGATGGTTTCGGCATCGCCTGCCTGGATGGCGTCGAGGAGTTCGTAGGTCTCCTCGAGCAGGTAGGGGCGCAGCGAGTCGTGGGTCTGGGTGCGTTCCCAGCCGCCGAAATGCCAGAGGCGGTCCATCACGTCGACGGCGTCGGACAGTCCCGCGGCCACGACCGCGGTGTCAGCTTGCTCCTGTGAGGTCTCCTGGCTCATCGGGACGCCGCGGCTTCCGTCGGCACCGAAAGATCCACCATTCCCTGGGGTTTGCCGTCGAGCACCAGCAGCAGATCGGCGACGAACTGCAGCACTGCCACGTCACGCACCCGGTCGGCGCCGACGCTGTCGGTGATCCGCGGCAGCGGCAGGGTGATCAGACCACTCGCCGGGCGATAGTTGGCCGACGGGTAGATCCGCTTGAGCCGAAGTTGTTTGGAGTCGGGAAGATTCAGCGGGGCGATCTTGAGCGAAGCACCGGTGACCACGATCTCGGACACGTCGTACTCGCGCGCGAGTAGGCGCAGCTTGGCCACCGCCACCAGTCGCCCGACCTCCACCGGCAGCGGGCCGTAGCGGTCGACGAGCTCTTCGATGACCGCCACCAGGGCCGTATCGTCCTGGGCGGAGGCGAGTTTGCGGTACGCCTCGAGCCGCAGGCGGTCGCTGGCGATGTAGTCGGGCGGGATGTGCGCGTCGACGGGCAGGTCGATGCGCACCTCCTTGTTCTCCTCGGTGACGATCGGCTTGCCGTCGGCCGCCGCCCGGTAGGCCTCCACCGCCTCGCCGACCAGCCGCACATACAGATCGAAGCCGACGCCGGCGACGTGACCGGACTGCTCGGCGCCGAGCACATTGCCCGCGCCACGGATCTCGAGGTCCTTCATCGCCACGGCCATACCCGCACCGAGATCGGAGTTCTGCGCGATGGTGGCCAGGCGGTCGTAGGCGGTCTCGGTGAGCGGCTTCTCCGGCGGATACAGGAAGTACGCGTAGCCGCGCTCACGGGAACGACCGACGCGCCCACGCAACTGGTGCAGCTGCGAAAGGCCGAGCGAGTCGGCACGTTCCACTAGCAACGTGTTCGCGTTGGAGATGTCGAGACCGGTCTCGATGATCGTGGTGCAGACGAGCACGTCGTATTCGCGCTCCCAGAATCCCTGCACGGTCTTCTCGAGCTGATCCTCGTTCATCTGACCGTGCGCCACCACCACCCGCGCCTCGGGCACCAGATCACGGATCTTCTTGGCGGCCTTGTCGATCGAGGACACCCGGTTGTGCACGTAGAAGACCTGCCCGTCGCGCATCAGCTCGCGGCGGATGGCGGCGGTGACCTGTTTGTCGTTGTAGGCGCCCACATAGGTGAGCACCGGGTGCCGCTCCTCGGGCGGGGTGAGAATGGTCGACATCTCGCGAATGCCCGCCAGGCTCATCTCCAGGGTGCGCGGGATCGGGGTGGCCGACATGGTGAGCACGTCGACGTGGGTGCGCAGCGCCTTGATGTGTTCCTTGTGCTCCACGCCGAAACGCTGCTCCTCGTCGACCACCACCAGGCCGAGGTCCTTCCAGCGCACGCCGGTCTGCAGCAGCCGGTGGGTGCCCACCACGATGTCGACCGAGCCGTCGGCCAGCCCGGCCATGATCTCCTTGGAATCGGAGGCATCGGTGAACCGGGACAGGCCCTTCACCGTCACCGGGAAACCCGCGACGCGTTCGGTGAAGGTCTGCAGATGCTGCTGGGCGAGCAGCGTGGTCGGCACGAGCACGGCGACCTGCTTGCCGTCCTGCACCGCCTTGAACGCGGCGCGCACGGCGATCTCGGTCTTGCCGTAGCCCACATCGCCGCAGACCACGCGGTCCATCGGCACCGCCTTCTCCATGTCCGACTTCACGTCGGTGATGGCGGTCATCTGGTCGACGGTCTCGGTGAACGCGAACGCGTCCTCCATCTCCTGCTGCCATGGCGTATCCGGGGCGAAGGCGTGGCCTGGCGCGGCCTGACGCGCGGCGTAGAGCTGCACCAGCTCGCCCGCGATCTCGCGAACGGCCTTGCGCGCCTTACGTTTCGTGTTGGCCCAGTCGGAGCCGCCGAGCTTGGACAGGCTCGGCAGTTCGCCACCGACGTAGCGGGAGAGCTGGTCGAGGGATTCCATGGGCACGAACAGCCGGTCGCCGGGCTGGCCGCGCTTGCTCGGCGCGTACTCGATGACCAGGTACTCGCGCCGCGCGCCGCCGATGGTGCGCTCGATCATCTCGACGAACCGGCCGATGCCGTGCTGGTCGTGCACCACCATGTCGCCCGAGGTGAGGGCGAGCGGGTCGACCTGGTTGCGGCGCTTGGCGGGCAGCCGCTTGCCCTCCGTGGGCGCGGTGACCCGGTTGCCGGTGAGGTCGGATTCGGCGACGACCACCAGACCGGCGTCGTCGAAGATCAGGCCGTCGTGCAGCGAACCACACAGCACACCGACCACACCCGGCTCCGGTACCGCACCGGCGGGCAGCAGCGCGGCGGGCACGTCTGCCTCACCGAGCCGTTCCAGCACTCGTTGCGCGGTGCCGTGGCCGGTGACCACGACCACCGCGCGGCCGCCGGTGGCGACGTGCGCGCGCAGCGACGCGAAGATGGTGGCGACCAGTTCCTCGGACCCGCGGGCGGTGGGCCCGGCGGCCACCGGCAGGTTCACCTCGATCGGGTCGCCGGAGCTGAGCGGGCTCAGCGTCCACCACGGCAGGCCGAGTTCATCTGCGCTGGTGTGCAATTCGGGCAGGCCGCGGTAACCGGAGGCGGCCAGGTCGAGGCCGTTGGCGCCCAGCGGTGCGTCGCTACCGAAAGAGGCAGCGGTCCATGACGCTTCGAGGAATTCCTCGCCGGTGCGCACGAGATCGGCCGCCCGGGTGCGGATCTTCTCCGGGTCGCACAGCAGCAGTTGGGTGCCCGCGGGCAGTGCCTCGGTGAGCAGGCTGAGCTTGCCCGGCGCGAGGACCGGCAGCAGGGCCTCCATGCCGTCGACGGGGATGCCCTCGGCGATCTTGTCCAGCATCTCGACCAGGGAGGCGTCGGCCTCGTTGTCGGCGGCGACCGCGGCGGCGCGTTCGCGCACCGGCGTGGTGAGCAGCAGCTCACGGCACGGCGGCGCGACCGCCAGCTCGACGGTGCTCTCGCCGATCGAGCGCTGATCGGCGACCGAGAACGGCCGGATCTCGGTGACCTCGTCGCCCCAGAACTCCACGCGCACCGGATGATCCGCGGTCGGCGCGAACAGATCGAGGATGCCGCCGCGCACCGCGAACTCGCCGCGCTTGCCGACCATATCGACGCGGGTGTACGCGAATTCGACCAGGCGAGCGAGCAATTCGTCGAAATCGAACTCGCTGCCGACGCGCAGCACCACCGGCTCGATATCGCCGAGGCCCGCGGTCATCGGCTGCATCAGCGATCGCACCGTGGTGACCACGACCCGGAGCGGATCGGGGTACACCGGGTCTTCGGGGTGGGCCAGCCTGCGCAGCACCTCGAGCCTGCGGCCCACGGTGTCGGGGCCGGGCGAGAGACGTTCGTGCGGCAGGGTCTCCCAGGACGGGAACATGGCTACCGAGGGGCCGAGCATCTCGGTGAGTTCCACGGTCAGATCGTCGGCTTCCCGACCGGTCGCGGTCACCACCACCAGGGGGCGCTGGTCGGCGATCGTCGCGGCGACGAACGGCCGTACGGCCGATGGTGCGACCAATTCCACCCCGGATTTGCCGACCAGGTCGGTGACCGTTCGCAGCGCGGCGTCACCCGCGACCGCCTCGGCCAGACCGGCGAGCGGAGGACGAAGGGAGGACATTGTTCGCTCCTGATTGCGCAGTTCGGATGGGCGAGGTGGCCGTCTCGAAGTCTAGTCATCGGGTCCGACAGGCCCCGTGCAGCCCGGTTGACGTCCGGACCCGCGTAGGGTCGAGGCGTGAGTCTGGCTCGACGTGAACGCCACGCCCTCGTGGAAACGATGACCGAGGCGGGCCCTGCCGCGCCTACCCTGTGCGGCACCTGGACGGTGCACGACCTCGCGGCCCACCTGGTGGTCCGGGAACGCAGGCCCGACGCGTCGATCGGCATCGTCTTCCGTCCGATGGCCGGATACCTCGACGCGAAGCAGGCGCAGATCGCGCAGCGGCCGTTCGCCGAGCTGCTCGAGCTGGTCCGCACCGGCCCGCCGTGGTGGTCGCCGCTGCGCCCGGTCGACGCGGTGGCCAATCTCAGCGAGATGTTCGTCCACCACGAAGACGTCCGCAGGTCCGAACCGGGCTGGGAGCCAAGGCAATTGGCGGCGCGCGACGAAGACCGGCTGTGGTCCACCCTGCGCACCGTCGCCCGTGCGGCCTACCGCAAGTCGCCGGTCCCGGTCGTCCTCGCGACGCCACAGGGGGCCACGATCACGGCGCGTCGTGGCGAAGGCGTCGAGGTGGTACTCACCGGCACGCCGTCGGAGCTGCTACTGCACGCGTTCGGCCGCGACGAAGTCCGGATCACGCCGACCGGGGCCGACGCCGATGTGCGGGCGGTGCTCGCCACCGACCGCAGCGTGTGAACTAGACGACGTAGCGACGCAGCCTGCGCGCGGCGAACTCCCGGAAGTACGAGAGCTTCTCCGGCGGCACCAGCGAGGGCAGCAGGAAGTACCAGGCCCGCTCCATCCGCGCCGCCATCTGATCCATCGACTCGGTGCCGACCGCGACGATGTGCACGCCCGCGGTCAGTTCCTGCAGCAGCACGCCGACCACATCGGGATCGAGATCAGCGATCAGATCGCCCTGGGCGATGGCCCGCTCCGACAGCAGCCGGTAGGTCTCACCCCAGGTCTTGGCGATGTTGTCACCCTGCGCGCCGCGATAGTCACCGATCTGATGGGTGAGCTTGAGCATCGCCCCCACCATCGGATCGTTCATCGATAGATCGGCCACCACGTAGGTGATCCCGATGCCGGCTTCCAATGCGGGCACCCGGGAATCGAAGAAGCCCTGGCAGGATCCGATCAGTCGCTCGTTGCCCTGATCGACCACCGCCCTGGCCAGCTCCTCCTTGGAGCCGAAGTGAAAGTACAAGGCGCCCTTGGTCACATTGGACTGCGCGATGATTTCGCTGAGGCTCGCGTTGGCGTAGCCCAAACGGAGAAAGACATCGGCAGCGCCAGCAAGGACGGAGTCGCGGGTGATCTCCGCGCGTGCTTGCCTAGCCATCAGATCCGCCTGTCATCCAATAATCCAGCCATCCTGAAGTAGACCGACATCCCGAAATTTGATCGACATACCGCCCGGCAGCACCCAAAAGGATGGGTGAACCGTACCACCAGGCGGCAAAGTGGCAGCCGAATCATGGATTCGGTCCACCCTGCGTGCGCTAACGTCCGGTTACCCCGCCGATTGTCGGCGTAGTCCCCGTATTCCATTCGGAGCTGAGCCCCGGTTCGGCTTCCAAATGACTCAAACCGTTCCAGCACAGGTTGACCAGGTGCGCGGCCACCACCTCTTTGGGCGGAGTGCGCTCGTCGAGCCACCAGGTGGCGGTGGTCGACACCATGCCGACCAGGGCTTGGGCGTAGAGCGGGGCGAGGCTGGTATCGAGATCACGACGGCCGAAATCACCGGCGAGCAGATGCGCGACCTGGTTGACGGCCTCGTTGAGCAGACTCGAGTAGCGACCGTCGGAGCTGGCCGCCGGCTGGTCGCGGACCAGGATCCGGAATCCGTCGGTCCGTTCCTCGATGTAGGTGAGCAAGGCCAGCGCGACCTGCTCTAATCGCACCCGCGAGCGATTGCGGGTGAGCGAGGAGGTGACCATCTCCAGCAGCATCGACATCTCGCGATCGACGACCACCGCGTAGAGGCCTTCCTTGCCGCCGAAGTGCTCGTAGACGACCGGCTTGGACACCTGCGCGCGCTGCGCGATCTCCTCGATCGATGTCGCGTCGTACCCCCGCTCCGCGAACAACGCGCGACCGATCTCGATCAACTGCTGCCTGCGCTGCGTACCGGTCATCCTGGGCCTGGTAGTGCGACCCGGCTCACTGGAAGACATGCGTGCCCCCGCCTCTCCGCGTTTTTCGACTCACGAGAAATCAGTACGTGCGTTCCAGAAGGCTAACAACGCCATCCGACCTCGGGCACGACAGGCGTGGACAAGATTCGCTCGAGGACGGGATCGTGTGCGAGGATCATGCCGTGCCGTAGCACAGTGGTGGGCCCGCACGGCCCACTGGTGTGGCGATCCGCCGTAGTGTAATGGCAGCACCTCTGATTTTGGTTCAGATAGTTCAGGTTCGAGTCCTGGCGGCGGAGCACACGGACACACAGTGACGTATCGTCGGCCCGCACCATCTACCGACCGAACCCGCCACAGCACACTCGCTGACAGGCAGCCGAGGGAGATCCATGCCACCGCAGACCGCCGTCGTCGTTCTCGCAGCAGGTGCTGGGACGCGAATGCGGTCGAAGACTCCGAAAGTGCTGCACCCGTTGGCGGGCCGATCGATGCTCTCGCACGCGCTGCACGCCGCCGTCGAGATCGATCCGACCCACCTGATCACCGTTGTCGGACACGACCGCGAGAAGGTCGGAGCCGCCGTCGCGGACGTGGGTAAGGAACTCGGCCGCGAGATCGTGTGCGCCGTGCAGGAGCAGCAGCTCGGAACCGGTCACGCGGTGCAGTGCGCACTGGGTTCGATCCCGGCGGACTTCGACGGCGACCTTCTCGTCACTTCGGCCGATGTGCCGCTGCTCGACGGGCACACTCTCTCCGCGCTGCTCGACGAGCACCGCAGCTACGCCGAGCGGCCCGCCGTGACGGTCCTTACCTTCGTGCCCGACGACGCCAACGGCTACGGCCGGATCGTGCGCGACGACGACGGTCAGGTCGCCGAGATCGTGGAGCACGCCGACGCCACGCCGACGCAGGCCAAGATCAAAGAGGTCAACTCCGGCGTCTACGCGTTCGACGCGTCGGTGCTGCGCACCATGATCGGGCGGCTGTCCACCGCCAACGCCCAGCACGAGCTCTACCTCACCGATGTGCTGCGGCTGGCCCGCGAGGCCGGTCATCCCGTGCACGGCGCGCGGCTGATCGACTCGAACAAGGTCACCGGCGTGAACGACCGGGTGCAGCTGTCCCAGGCGGGCGCCACCCTCAATCGCTACATTCTCGAGCGCCACATGCGCGCGGGCGTCACCATCATCGACCCCGCGACGACCTGGATCGACGCGAGCGTGCGCATCGGCCGCGACGCCGTGCTGCGGCCGGGCACCCAGCTCTTCGGCAGCACTGACATCGGCGAGGACGCCGAGATCGGACCCGACACCACGCTCACCGACGTGCTCGTCGGGGTCGGCGCGAGTGTGGTCCGAACGCACGGGACACACGCCCAGATCGGCGACGGCGCGTCCATCGGGCCGTTCAGTTATCTGCGGCCGGGCACGGTCGTCGGCGAGGAAGGCAAGCTCGGCGCGTTCGTCGAGACCAAGAACGCCTCGATCGGCGCGCACTCGAAGGTGCCGCACCTGACCTACGTCGGCGACGCGACGATCGGCGAGTACAGCAACATCGGCGCTTCCAGTGTTTTTGTGAACTATGACGGAGTGAACAAGCACCACACCGTGGTTGGTTCCCATGTGCGAACAGGGAGCGACACCATGTTTATCGCACCGGTAACGGTGGGTGACGGGGCCTATACGGGTGCGGGTACTGTACTGCGCAGAAGCGTTCCACCGGGTGCACTTGCTGTGTCGGGTGGGCCACAGCGCACTATTGAAAACTGGGTGCAGCGCTACCGTCCAGGAACCGCTGCGGCGCGCGCGGCGGCGGAAGCCATCGCGGCAGACGAGACGTCTTCGAAGACAATCGAGCAAAAGGATGGCAACCAGCAGTGACCGCGTTCTCGATCGACAACCAGAAGAACTTGATGCTCTTCGCCGGCCGGTCACATCCTGAGCTGGCCGAGCAGGTCGCCAAGGAACTCGACGTCGACATCACCCCGCAGACCGCGCGCGACTTCGCCAACGGTGAGATCTTCGTCCGCTTCGAGGAGTCGGTCCGCGGTTCCGACGCCTTCGTGCTGCAGAGCTTCCCCGCCCCGCTGAACCAGTGGCTGATGGAACAGCTCATCATGATCGACGCGCTCAAGCGCGGTTCGGCCAAGCGGATCACCGCGGTACTGCCGTTCTACCCGTACGCGCGCCAGGACAAGAAGCACCGCGGCCGCGAGCCGATCTCGGCCCGTCTGGTCGCCGACCTGCTCAAGACCGCGGGCGCCGACCGCATCATCAGCGTCGACCTACACACCGACCAGATCCAGGGCTTCTTCGACGGCCCCGTCGATCACATGCACGCGCTGGTGCAGCTATCGGACTACATCCGCACCAACTACCCGTCGGACAACCTCGCGGTCGTCTCCCCCGACGCGGGCCGCGTGAAGGTCGCCGAGAAGTGGGCCGACGCGCTCGGTGGCACGCCGCTGGCGTTCATCCACAAGACCCGCGACCCGCTGGTGCCCAACCAGGTGAAGTCCAACCGCGTCGTCGGTGACGTCGAAGGCCGCACCTGCGTGCTGATCGACGACATGATCGACACCGGTGGCACCATCGCCGGTGCGGTGAAGGTGCTCAAGGAAGCGGGCGCGGGCGACGTCATCATCGCGGCCACCCACGGTGTGCTCAGCGATCCGGCCGCCGAGCGCCTCGCCAGCTGTGGTGCCAGGGAAGTCGTCATCACCAACACCCTGCCGATCAGCGAGGAGAAGAAGTTCCCGACGCTGACCGTGCTGTCGATCGCCCCGCTGCTGGCCCGCACCATTCGCGAGGTCTTCGAAAACGGCTCGGTAACCGGCCTGTTCAACGGCAACGCGTAGTTTCGAGTTCACCTACGGCCCTCTGGCATTCGCCGGGGGCCGTTTGTGGTGCGTGGGGGAATTGCGTGGTAGGCATGGGGCAGATCGATGTGAGGGGGCGGTATGGGGACTGGGCCGGAGCGACGGGTCGAACTCGGTAAGGATCAGGTTGTGCCGCGGGTGCAGGACGCGCCGGAGGTGTCTGATCCGTCGGGTGGGGAGCCATGGGGTGGGATCGCGAATCCGGGTCCGGCTGTCGAGATGCCGCCGTATCCACCACCACCGCCGCCTGCGCCGGGTTATCCCGCTCCTGGTTATCCCGCCGCTGGATATCCCGTTTCCGGCAATCCGGTGCCGGGCTATCCCGCGCCGGTCCGGGCACCGTACGGCGCTGCGCCGTATCAGCCGTTTCCGCCCCAGCCGGGTTATGGGTACCAGGACAACACGCCGCTGTGGTCGATCTTCAGTTTCTGCTGTGCCGCCGCTTCGGTGTTCGGCGGGTTGGCGCTGTGTGGGCTGCCGGTGCTGATCACCGCGCCGACGGGGATCGTGCTCGGGCTGGTCGGGCATGCCAAGGGCGAGGAAATGGGCAAGTGGGCGGCGATCGTCAACGGTGCGATAGCGGCGCTGGCCGCGCTGCTGGTCATCGTGTTCGTGGCGCTGCTCGGCGGCCTCTGAGCCGCGACGCGCGATACTGGTAGCGGTAGCCCGACCGCCGAACAGAACGGAGAAGCGCAGCACCGATGGATGCTTTCACCGGATTCCCGCTCACCGGCCTCGACTTCTACGAAGATCTGGAGGCCGACAACTCGAAGGCCTTCTGGAACGCGCACAAACACATCTACGACGAAGCCGTGCGGGCTCCGATGACCGCGCTCGCCGGCGAACTAGCGGCGGAATTCGGACAGGCCAAGATCTTTCGGCCCTACCGTGACGTCCGATTCTCGGCCGACAAGCTGCCCTACAAGACGCACCAGGGTGCGGTGGCGGGGGTGTCGCCCGGCGTCGGCTGGTATGTGCAGATCGGGGCGGCGGGGTTGTTCATCGCGGGTGGCTGCTTCCGGCCCTCGCCCACGGCCTTGGCCGTCCTGCGGGCCACGATCGACGACGAGGTGCGCGGCGCGGAACTCGAGAAGATCCTGGCCGCGACGACGGCGGCCGGTTTCACCCTCGGCGGCGACAAGCTCAAAACCAAGCCGCGAGGCTATGCCGCCGACCATCCACGCATCGACCTGCTGCGCCACAAGTCGCTGACCGTGCACCGCGAGTTCGGCGCCCCGGACTGGCTCACCACCCCGGCCGCGGCCACCGAGATCCGCCGCGCCTGGAACGACCTGCGGCCGCTCGTCGAATGGTTTGCCGCCGTCCTCGAGGGCGTCCCGGAAGATACGAGCGGCAGGCGCCCGTAAGCGGTAACCGACGGCCCGCGCGTGGCTCGTGACGTCACGGCCCTCGGAGGCCGATACTGGAAACCATGAGCCGTGAACCGTTGGACATGGACATGGGCGACGACGATCAAGCCGACGACATCGTCGAATACGAGCGCTATGTGGAGGACCCACCCGCGGACTACGTGATCCGCAACCACGAGGCCGACGCCGACGGCTTCCTCGGCATCACAGAGGAAGTCTCCGAGGAAAATACCGAGGGCGGCGCCCGCCGCGAGGCGGCCGAAGAAGACGAACGCCCCGCCGAGGAGGCCGCGGTGCGAGTACGCGGCGAGGACGATATCGACGGCGCCCTCTTCGACGACGACGCCGTCAACGGCGAAGAGGGCCTCGAAAAGGACCTCGAGGGCGACGAGAACCTCACCAGCGGCGAATACCTCGCCGACGAACTCGACCTCTAGCCCCCGCCGCGCAACGCCGTCGCCGGCGAATCACCTGATCAGCGGCGTTCGGCCAGGGCCAGGATGAAGCGGTTGTCGGGGTCGGTCCAGGTGTGGGCGGGGGTGAAGCCCGCTGCGTCGAGTTCGGCGGCGAGGGATTCGGGGCGGAATTTGGCGGAGATCTCGGTGCGCATTTCCTCGCCCGCCGCGAAGTCGACGGTCAGGTCCAGCCCGGCGACGGTGGCCGTCATCGCCTCCGTGGCGCGCAGGCGCATTTCGATCCATTCGTTGTCGGCGTCCCAGATGGCGACGTGTTCGAATTTCTCGGGGGCGAAATCGGCGTCGAGCCGGTTGTTGAGGACGTGCAGGACGTTGCGGTTGAATTCCGCGGTGACGCCCGCGGCGTCGTCGTAGGCGGGGACCAGGATCGCGGGGTCGATCACCAGGCCCGCGCCGAGCAGGAGCAGTTCGCCGGGTTCGAGGACCTCGTTGATCCCTGCCAGGAATTCGGCGCGCTCGGCGGGAACCAGGTTGCCGATGGTGCCGCCGAGGAAGGCGATCATGCGCCGGCCGCCGCGGGGCAGGTTGTGCAGGGTGTCGGTGAAGTCGCTGACCACTCCGTGCACGGACAGGTTCGGGTACTCGGCCGCGATCTCGTCGGCCGCACCGCGCAGTGCCGATGCCGAGACATCCTGCGGAACATAGGTTTTCAGCGAGCCTTCGGCGGTGAGGGCGTCCAGCAGGAGCCGGGTCTTCGCGGCCGAGCCCGAGCCGAGCTCCACCAGCACCTCGGCGTGGGCCGCCGCGGCGATCTCGCCGACGACCCGCTCGAGCAGGGCTCGCTCGGTGCGGGTCGGGTAGTACTCGGGGAGTTCGGTGATCTGCTCGAAGAGCTCGCTGCCGCGCGCGTCGTAGAACCACTTGGGCGGCAAGGACTTCGGATCGGCGGTAAGACCGGTGCGGGCGTCGGTGCGCAAGGCCGCGGTGAGATCGTCGTCGGTGAGGTGGATGTCCAGCAGCGGCGCGGTCATGAACGGACCCTTTCGGTGGCGGGGAGTTCGAGATCGGTGATGGTGCAGTGGCCGGGCGTAGCGGCGACCACCTGGCGGTCGGCGATGGGTTGCCAGCGTGGGTCGGCGTCGTAGGGTTCGGAGGACAGCACTGTGTAGTCGTCCGCCACGAGCACCGACAGCGCGTGCCAGCAGGTGGTGGCCCACAGCTGAACTCCGTTGCCGAGCAACAGGTTCAGCCGGGCGTTCGGCTGATGGCGCAGGACGAGCGCGACCAGCAGTTGGACGGCCTCAGCCGGAGACGTGATCGGGCCCGTGGGAGTGATCGCCCGGAGTAGGCCTCGCAGCAACACCCACAATGCGGCGGAGTCGGTGAGTGCCTCAGCCTGCAACAGCACTGCGGGCGAGCTGAACAGTGATGCGGGTGAAGAGTATTCCGCCGCCGATGCCGCGACTGCGGCCGGATCCACGTCCTGCGGTGCGGCGGCGAATATTTCGTTCAGGTCGGCGAGCACGGAAACGAGGGTCGTCCGCCAGTTCGGGATGACGCCGTTGTGGCTGAAGGCCCAGTGTTCGTCGGTGAAGGGGGCGCAGGCGGACCGCTCCAACGGCATGCCGACAGTGGCCGAGCGGACGGCGGCGATCACCGAGCGGGATTCGAGCTGACCGAGGACTTCGGCGACAGCGGGGTCGGTCCAGATCGGGGCCTGGTTGCGGTAGCGGGTGACCGTGTCGCGGGGAGCGTCGACGCCGATATCGGCTCGCCGCCACCAGGCGACGCCGAAGCCGTCGGCGTTGATCGTGCCGCCCGCGCGCATGTCGGCAGGCGCCCAGGACTGGGCGTAGAGCGAGTGCGGGCCGCGCATCACCAGCTCGCCGACCCCTACCGGTGGGCCGACGTACCCGAGGTGTCTGCACATCAGCGTTCGTCCTCGCGCAGGTCCCTGGCGAGGCGGAAGCCGGCGAAGATCTGCCTGCGGATCGGGTGGTCCCAGTTGCGGAAGGTGGCGCGGCAGGCGACCTCGTCGGTGCCGAAGGAGCCACCGCGCAGGATGCGGTAGTCGCCGCCGAAGAAGACCTCCGAGTACTCGCGGTAGGGGAACGCGCGGAAGCCCGGGTATGCCTCGAAACCCGAAGAGCACCATTCCCAGACGTCGCCGATGAGCTGGTGCACGCCGGAGGCCGACGCGCCTGCCGGGTAGGCGCCGACCTCGGCGGGCTCCAGGTGCTGCTGGCCGAGGTTGGCCAGGTGCGCGTCCGGTTGGTCCTCGCCCCACGGATAGCGCCGCGACGCACCGGTTCTCGGGTCGAAGCGGGCCGCCTTCTCCCATTCGGCCTCGGTCGGCAATCGCTTTCCTGCCCAGCGCGCGAAGGCCTCGGCCTCGAACCAGCACACGTGCACGACCGGCTGATCGAGCCGCAGCGGGGTGCGGACGCCGAATGCCGTGCGCGTCCACCCGTCAGCGTCGCGCTGCCAGAACTGCGGCGCGACCAAACCCGCCTCCTGGCGGTGCGCCCAGCCGCGCTCCGACCACAGCTCGGGCCGGTCGTAGCCGCCGTCGTCGAGAAAGGCCAGGAACTGCCCGTTGGTCACCGGCGCGACATCGATCGCGAAACCGTCGACGTGCACCGGATGGGCGGGGCGTTCGTTGTCCAGCGCCCACGGATCGGCCGAGGTACCCATCAGGAACTCGCCTGCGGGAAGGACGATTTCGCCGCCGACCGGCACCTGCGCGACAGGGGCGGGCGGGGCCGAGAGCACCGGCGCGCCGATCCGCAATTGATGGGTGGCCAGCATGGTCTCGTCGTGCTGCTGTTCGTGCTGGGCGATCATGCCGAAGGCAAACCCGTTGTCCACCAGCGGAGTACCGGCCAGATCACTGGAATCGAGGACGTCGAGGACCTTTTCGCGCACCGAACCGAGGTAGCCGCGCGCCTGCCCGGGATCGAGCAGCGGCAGCGCGGGCCGGTTCGACCTGGCGTGCTTGAACGCGTCGTAGAGCTCGTCGATATCGGCACGCACCGCATCACGGCCACCGACATCGCGCACCAGCCACAGCTCTTCCTGGTTGCCGATATGCGCCAGATCCCAGACCAGCGGCGACATCAGCGGCGAATGCTGCGCGACGAGATCGGCCTCGTCCACGCTGTCGGTGAGCAATGCGGTGCGGCGGCGGGCACGCGCGAGAACCTCGGCGATCCGGGCGCGTGTCCGGTCGCGGTCGCTGTGGTCGGCGGGGGCGGAAAGGGTCACGAGAGCTCCGAAACAGACTGGTCGACAATGACTTCGGACCGACAGGTGTTGGCTTGCCGGCGATGGACGGTCGACGGCGTGATCATCGCGACGAGCCGCTGCGTGCGGAGTCGACCTCGGCGAGTGGGCTGCGACCAGACCTACATCGGCGGGCCGCGGCGGCCAATTCCGCAGCCGCAGCGGGTGTTCGCGCACGGTCGGTGGCCAGGTCGAGCACATCCACGGCCGCGCGGCGCAATTGCGGGTCGAGTAATCCGCAACGGGCGGACGTCAACCACTCCCCCGCGGTGGGCGCGGCGATGGCGGTTGCCTCGGCGACTACCGCCGGGGTCGACAGCAGGGCGTCGAACAGGTGGATCGGGGTGGTCCACGATTGGCCGGGCTGGGTGTCGAGGTAGCGGACCTCGAGGTGACCGGACGGACGGACCGGGGGGAACAGCGTGGTCAGGTGGTAGTCCAGGTCGGCACGGGTGGGGCGGCGGCCGACTTCGTCGTCGAGGGCGCCGGACAGCCAGTCGGCGAAGGTGGCGCCGGGGGGTGGGGACCAGTCGGGGTCCGCGTCGGTGCAGCGCACGCACAGCAGGGGCACGTCCAGCGCCCAGTGCGCGTAGGAGGTGATCGGGTCGGCCCAGTCGGCCACCGGGGGTCTGGCGCGGGAGGGGTCCAGGCGCAACCAGGTGCGCATGCGCTGAGACGCCCAGTCGCCGGGTGGCACGCCGTGCAGGCGCGGTGAGCAGGCGAAGGCCGCGATCAGGGTGGGGCCGAGAGCGTAGAGGGCGGTCCAGCGCGCCCGTATCTCGGCGGGATCGGCGCCGGCGTCCACGCTGACCTGCGTGGCGGCGGTATTGCACATCATCAGGGTGCCGAAGGGGCCGACGCTGTCGAAACGGCGTTCCATCGCCGTATAGCGCGGCAGCCGGAGCAGTCGCTCGGCGGGACGGCCCGCATCGGCGGCGGCGGCGAAAATGCTGATCTCCCGGGCGGCGAGCAGGTCCCGCAAACGGGCCGCATCAGCGCGCAGATGCTGCGTCAGCGCGGCCGGATCGGCGAACGGTGCGCTGGAAAGTTCTATCTGACCACCGGGTTCGACGGTGACCAGGCTCCCGCCGGGCAGGGGAACCGCGGCCGAAGCGGGAGCGATGGAGGTCGGTGCGTGCGGCCCGAGGGCCGCGGCCAGCTGGTCGAGCGAGGGGCGCGAACCGGTGGGTCCGGCGGTGAGCCACTCCAGTTCGGCGCCGATCAGCGCAGGTGGACCGAGCTTGAAACAGACGCCGCCGACATAGGCCTCCGCGGCCGCCCTGGACGACAGTTCGCCCTGGTCGGGGGCATAATCGGGCCACGACGAACGTTCCAGGGTGACCGCCATACCAACCTCCACGTGCTGCGTGCTGCCGGGGAACCTGCGTTTCGCTCATTCCAGAGTAGCGAGGACCACCGACAGAAAAAGTGACGAAAAGGGGAACGGCTCGGGGCGCTATCGTCGTCACCATGCTTGACCTCGCCGCGATCAGAGCCGCCACCTCAGGACTTGCCAACGGTCAGGTCTTCCTCGACAGCGCCGGATCGTCACTGCCGCCGAAGGTCGTCGTCGACACGACGATCGCCCACTTACACCGCGAAGCCGAGATCGGTGGCTACCGTGCGGCTAACGAACGCCTCGCCGACCTCGCCCAGGTGAAGACCTCGATCGCCACCCTCATCGGCGCCACTGCCGACACCATCGCGCTCAGCGACAGTGCGTCCCGGTCATGGGCTGATTTCGCCTACTCGGTGCCGCTGAATCCCGGCGACCGGATCCTGATCTCCGGCGCCGACTACGCCAGCAACGCGATCGCCGCGCTACAGCGCGCAAAGCACACCGGAGCCGTGGTCGAGCGCATTCCCAGCGACGACACCGGACGCCTCGACACCGACGCGCTCGCCGACATGCTCGACGAGCGCGTTCGACTGGTATCGCTGCAGCACGCACCGACCAACGGCGGCCTCGTGAACCCGGTCGGCGAGGCCACCAGGATCGCCCACGAAGCCGGTGCGCTGGTGCTGCTCGACGCCTGCCAGTCGACCGGGCAGCTGCCCATCAACGTCACCGAACTCGGGGTCGACGCCATGTCGACCACCGGCCGCAAATGGTTGCGCGGACCCAGAGGCACCGGATTCCTCTACGTCCGTGCCGAATTGGCGCAGACGATGGAGCCGGCCCGCCTCGACCTGCACAGTGCCGCGTGGGTGAGCCCCGGCGAATACCGCCTCGCCGACGACGCGTCCCGTTTCGAGTTCTGGGAGTGCGGTGTCGCCGCCCGCCTCGGCCTCGGCGCCGCCGTCGACTACCTGCTCGAACAGGGCACCGACGAGGTGTACGCCGCCGTCGCCACCCGCGCCGGGTACCTGCGCAAGACGCTGCCGGAACTGCCCGGCGTGACCGTGCGCGACCTTGGCACCGAGCACAGCGGCATCGTCTCGTTCACCGTCGACGGCCACGACCCCGAACAGTTGCGCGACCGGCTCGCCGAGCACGCGATCACCGTCACCGTCAGCCGCGCGGGCTCCACCCTGCTCGACATGTCCGAACGCACCCTGCCCGCCGTCCTGCGGGCGTCCCCGCACTACTTCGTCAGCCAGGACGATCTCGACCGCTTCGTCACGACGCTGGCCGAGCTCAGCCGCTGAGCCCCGCGAGGTGCTCACCGACGATCCGGTCCGCGAGCACTCGCGGGTCCTGATCGGGGGCAACGATTTCCAGCGTCCGGTTGACGGCGATCGTCGCCAGACCGTGCACATTGGTCCACAGGGCCAGCGCGCGCTGCGGCGCCGACTCGGGCACCACCGCCGCGACCAGCTCGACCACCTGGCCGTACAGCGGCCGCGTGGTGGCCCGCAGGTTCTCGCCGGAACCGGCCAGCAGATCGTGGCGAAACATCAGCGTGAACATCTCGGGCCGCGACACCGCGAAATCCACATAGTCGACCGCCATCCGGCGCAACCGTTCGCGCGGGTCCTCGATCGTGGCGAGGTCGGCGAACCGCGCGATCAGCTCCCCGAATCCGCGCGCCGCGATCGCCGCGAGCAGCGCCGCGTGCGTGGGAAACCATCGCCGCGGCGCTCCGTGTGAGACACCGGCGGCCCGTGCGATCGCACGCAGCCCGAGTGCGCCCAAGCCCTCGGTTTCGAGCAGATCGACACCGGCGTCGATCAGGCGCTCGCGCAACGACTCAGGCATACCGGCAATTCTGCACACCGGGTCGGCGGCATTCGCCGTCGCCTGCGTAGACAGTGTCTACTAGGGTGCTGTAGACACTGTCTACGGAAGGGCCGCCCATGTGGTACCTGTTGTGCAAATACGTCCTCATCGGCCCGGCGCTTCGCCTGCTCGGGCGCCCGCACGTCGAGGGGCTGGAGCACATTCCACGCACCGGCCCGGTGATCATCGCGGCCAATCACCTGGCCTTCATCGACTCGCTCTACCTGGCCCTGGTGATCCCACGGCCACTCACCTTCCTGGCGAAACAGGAGTACTTCACGGGGACGGGAATCCGCGGGCGATGCAAGCGCTGGTTCTTCACCGCCGCGGGCCAGGTGCCGGTGGACCGCACCGGTGGCGACGCGGCAGCAGACGCGCTCGCGGCGGCCACCGGAATCCTCGACGGCGGCGGCGCCTGGGCAATTCACCCGGAGGGCACACGGTCACGGGATGGCAGGGTCTATCGTGGTCGCACCGGGGCGCTGCGCGTTGCCATGGCCACCGGGGCACCGGTGGTGCCCGTGGTCCTGGACGGTACCGATCGCATGAATCCTCGCGGTCGGAAACTGTTGCGTTTCACCAAGGTACGCGTCACCGTCCACCCGGCTAGGCACTATCCCACCGCTGTTCATCACGCCCAGGTCAGAGCGGCAACGGACCTGCTGATGCGGGAAATTGCCCTGCTATCGGGTAGACCATACGTAGACCGCTACGCAGCCACCTTCGCTGTCCAGGGCGCAACAGCAGGGGTGCTGGTGTCAGCCCGGGTTAACACGCGCGGGGCGGGGCGGGATTTCTTTGTTGGGAGTGCAGAGCACGGCCGTAACCGATCGTTGGCGTAAAGGGAGACCGACGTTGAGCAGGTTCACCGACGAAATGTTTGGCACAGCGTTGACCAGCTCGAAGGGGCTGGTCACCGGAGAGCCGGAGGCACCGCTGCGGCAGACCTGGGGGGAGATTCACACTCAGGCGAGGCGGATGGCGGGGGCTCTCGCGGCCGCCGGAATCGGGCACGGAGACGCTGTCGGCGTACTGGCGGGTCTGCCCGTCGATATCGCGCCCGCCTGCCAGGGCATCTGGATGCGTGGCGCTTCGATCACGATGTTGCATCAGCCGACGCCGCGGACCGACCTCGAGGTCTGGGTGCGCGACACCGAAACGGTGCTGCGCATGATCGACGCGAAAGCCGTCGTCCTCGGCGCGCCGTTCGCGCCCGCCGAACCGGTGCTACGGGAACGCGGGATCACTGTGGTGCGGATCGAGGACCTGCACAGCGGCACCGATACCGATCCGGTGCCGACCACAGAGGACGATATCGCGTTGCAGCAGTTGACCTCTGGGTCGACCGGATCACCCAAGGCGGTGCGGATAACCCACGGTAACTTCTACGTCAACGCGTACGCGATGTTCAATCGCGTCAAATTCCAGCTCGACGACGACGTGATGATCAGCTGGCTGCCGCTGTTCCACGACATGGGCATGGTCGGATTCCTTAGCGTACCTATGCAATTCGGCGCCGAGGTGGTGTGCGTAACGCCGCTGGACTTCCTGGCACGCCCACTGCTGTGGGCCGAGCTGATCGACAAGTACCGCGGAACGGTCACCGCCGCACCCAATTTCGCGTACTCCCTGCTGGCCCGGCGGCTGCGCCAGGCCGAGCCGGGCACCATGGATCTGTCGAGCGTGCGCTACATGTGGAACGGCGCCGAACCGGTCGACCCCGACACCATGATCGCCCTCGCGGCGGCGGGAAAACAGTTCGGACTCAACCCGATGGCGCTCACACCGGTCTACGGCATGGCCGAGACAACCCTGGCCGTGTCGATCCCCGACGCCGGCCACGGGCAGGTGCTCGACGTGATCGACGCCGATCTGCTCGAGGTCGTCGGCAAGGCGGTGCCGATCGCCGAGGACGGCCACCACGGCACCCCACGCAGGCTGCCGACGCTGGGGCACCTCGTCGACGACCTGGAAGGCCGCGTCGTCGACGCCGAACGTCAGCCGCTGCCGGTTCGGTCCGTCGGAGTCATCGAATTGCGTGGTCCCGCGGTCACGTCGGGCTATGTCACCGTCGACGGTTTCCGCCCTGCCCAGGATGCCGAGGGCTGGCTCGACACCGGTGACATCGGCTACTTCACCGAAGCGGGCCTGATGGTGGTCTGTGGGCGCATGAAGGACGTCATCATCATGGGCGGCCGCAACATCTACCCCACCGACATCGAACGAGCCGCGCTGCGCGTACCGGGAGTCCGCCCCGGCAACGCGGTGGCGGTGCGCCTCGACTCGGGCGAGAAACGCGAGAGCTTCGCGGTGGTCGTCGAATCCAACGACTACCAGGACTCCGACGAGGTGAAGCGCATCGAGCGGGAGATCGTCCACGAGGTGTTCACCGAAGTAGGCGCCCGCCCCCGCACAGTGGCCGTCCTCGGACCGGGAGCCCTCCCGAAGACCTCCTCGGGCAAACTCCGCCGCGCCGCCACCGCGGTGCACCTGCGGTAACCCACCCCGTTCACCCAGACTGTCCCCGTCATCCACAACCCGCCCAACCCAACCACCGCACTCCCGACCCCTAGGGAGGGACGGCCACGAAGTGGCCGGTCCGCGGCCGGGTCGCCGGTTAGCGCTCGAAGCGCATGCGCCGCAGGCGCGAGTCTCGAGCGCTAACCGGCGGCCCCTTGGGGCCGCGGACACGCGCGCGCCAGCGCGCCGATAAACCCAGCGCGCCGATAAACACAGCGTCAAACCTGTCTGGGACTACCACACATCTAATGCAGGTTGTTCTGGGCTGCTTCCAGCCCGACCTTCAACAGCAGCTCCACCGCGTCGGCGGCCTGCTCCACGATCACCGGGACCTCTTTGCGCTCGGGCGCGGAGAAGGGCTTGAGCACGTAATCGGCCGGATCCTGCCGACCGGGGGGACGCCCGATCCCGATCCTGGTCCGCAGGTACTCCTTGGTGGTCAGCGCCTGCGAGATCGACCGCAATCCGTTGTGTCCACCTTCGCCGCCGCCCTGCTTGAGCTTGAGCGTGCCGAACGGCAGATCCAGCTCGTCGTGGACCACGATCACCTGATCCACCGGCACCGAGAAGAACTTCGCCAGCGCGGCGACCGGCCGCCCGGACAGGTTCATGTAGGTGCGCGGCTTCGCGATGAGGATCTGACGGCCGTCCAGGCGCGCCTGGAGCAGGTCGGCACCGGACTTCTTGTGCACGGAAAAACGGCCGCCGACGCGCTCGGCGAGCACATCGGCGACCAGGAAGCCCACATTGTGGCGGGTGCGCTCGTATTCGGGGCCGGGGTTACCCAGTCCGACTACGAGCGCGGGCCCGGAAGATTCGGTCATTGCCCGAATCGTAGTGCGCGGTCTTACTCGGACTCGGGAGCGGCCTCCGCGGTCGCGGCTTCGGCGGCGGCTTCGCCCTCTTCGTCCATCTGCGAGGCGGACGGCGCTTCGATCACGTTGACGATCAGCGCTTCCGGGTCACCGGCCAGGGTGACGCCCTTGGGCAGCGTGATGCCGCCGGCCAGGATCTGGGTGCCGGTCGCGACGCCGTCGACCGAGACCTCGATGGACTCGGGCAGGTTCATCGCGTCGGCCTCGATCGACAGGCTGTTGAGTTCCTGGGTGATCAGGGCGCCGGAGACGGCATCGCCGGTGACGACGACGTTGACGTCGGTGGTGACGCGCTCGCCACGCTTGACGATCAGCAGGTCGGCGTGCTCGATGTAGCGACGGATCGGGTGGACGACGACCGACTTGGTCATCGCCAGCTGCGGCTGGCCATCGATCTGCAGGTTCAGGATGGCGTTGGTGCCGTGCAGACGCAGGATCGCGGCGAACGCCTTGGCGTTCAGCGACAGGTGCTGCGGCTCGGCGTGGTGGCCGTACAGCACGGCGGGCACGTTGCCGTCGCGACGGGTACGGCGAGCGGCACCCTTACCGAATTCGGTGCGGACGGCGGCTTCGATCAGATTGGCGTCGGACATACTGAATGCGCTCCTACGGCTGGTCATGGGTGACCCAACTCCGGGGTCAAGGTCTACTCGTCGGACGAAAGAACGAACGAGGACGGCCCAAACAACTCAGCCGAGCCGCGTCGATCACGGTGTGCGCACCAAACGGGCACTCACCCTCGCCGAGACAACCCGCCAACCATACCGCATAGCAATCCGCGATCTGAAACCGCCATGACCGCACTCCGAACCCCCACCTGCGACCCCTAGGGAGCAGCGGCCACAAAGTGGCCGGTCGCGGCCGGGTCGCCGGTTAGCCGCCGGGGCGTACGCGACGAAGGAGCAAGCCCCGGTGGCTAACG